>CAYVVK010000336.1:0-808 GCA_964454855.1 uncultured Phaeodactylibacter sp.
TTGAACTATACGGCTCTGCCGTAATTGTAAACTTTATTTTTGGACAGTTACTTAACAATAAATGTATATACAAGTGTAGGCCAATATAATAAACTCTCCACCAAATGTCTGCCAAATGGCAAGGGTATTTTTTGCCAGGTAAGGATAGCGCAATAAAAACAACGGCTTTCAGGTGATTGTGCCCATTTAAATTTTACACTAGCCGGGATTTGCCTGCCCGCGATCTTGGTCCCGCTCAGCTTTTGCCAAAAGAAAACCGCCATCCGGAAACTTCCGGATGGCGGTTTTCTATGCCGGTAGCAGATCAATTACAGCTAAGCGGCCCGGAGCTGTTTGCTTATTTTAGAGCGGCTCAGTTTCTCTTCTGCGTAGGCGAGGTCGATCTCAAATTTCTTAACATCGCGGGTCGACGGCAGGTCGAACATGGCGTCCGTCATGATGGCCTCGCAGATGCTGCGCAGGCCGCGGGCTCCCAGTTTGAAATCCAGCGCTTTTTCGGCTATGTATTCCAGAGCATCTTCGGTGAATTCCAGTTCGATGCCTTCCAGTTCAAAAAGTCTCTTGTATTGTTTGACCAGGGCGTTGCGCGGCTCTATCATAATGCGCTGCAGGTCTTCCTTGTCCAGCGGTTCCAGGTAGGCCAGCACCGGCAGGCGGCCGATCAGTTCCGGGATCAGGCCGTAGCTCTTCATGTCCTGGTGGCTGATATATTGCAGCAGGTTTTCCCGGTCGATCTGCAAAGCGTCTTCCGAGCGGAAACCGATCACCTGGGTATTGATGCGGCGGGCGATGATCTTCTCTATGCCAT
>CAYVVK010000336.1:818-7171 GCA_964454855.1 uncultured Phaeodactylibacter sp.
CTCGAGGCCGCAGAAGGCGCCGCCGCAGATGAAGAGGATGTTGCTGGTGTTGATCTTGACCAGTTTCTGCTCCGGGTGTTTGCGCCCTCCCTGCGGAGGCACATTAACATCGGTGCCCTCCAACATTTTTAGCATGGCCTGCTGTACGCCTTCGCCCGACACATCGCGGGTGATAGAGGGATTGTCGCTCTTGCGGGCAATTTTATCGATCTCGTCGATGTAGACGATGCCGCGTTCGGCGGCGCTGACATCGTAATCGCATACCTGTAAGAGGCGGCTGAGGATACTCTCTACATCTTCCCCTACATAGCCGGCCTCCGTAAATACCGTAGCGTCTACGATAGCGAAGGGGACGTTGAGAAACTTGGCGATGGTTTTGGCCAGCAGCGTTTTGCCGGTTCCGGTTTGCCCGACGAAGACGATGTTGGACTTTTCGATCTCCACGTCATCGTGCCGCGGCTGCCGCAGGCGCTTGTAGTGGTTGTAAACGGCTACGGAGAGGAACTTCTTGGCTTCGTTCTGCCCGATGACGTAATGGTCGAGATGGCCTTTGATCTCCTGGGGCGTGGTCTTGTCGGGAAGCAGGAAGTCCTTTTTCCCTTCTTCTTTGCGTTTGCCGCCGTACAGCTCTTCCTCTATGATTTCCCCTGCCTGTTCCACACAGACTTCACAAATGTGGCCGTCGATCCCGGCGATCAGGATGAGGGCTTCCGACTTGTCTCTGCCACAAAAGGAACAGCGATAACTTTGCTTACTGCGTCGCATTTTACTCATTTTTCCGTATAAGAAAAATTCCGGCGCTCCGAATGTTATGCGAAGTAGCCGGAATTCTAACCATTACTTTTCTTCTTTCTTCGGGTTGTTCCGGTCCAGCACTTCGTCTATGAGGCCGTATTCCTTAGCTTCCTTTGCGGTCATCCAGTTGTCCCGGTCGCAGTCGTCCTCTATTTTTTCATACTCTTGCCCGCTGTGGAAGGCCAGGATATCATACAGTTGCTTCTGCATATCCTTGATCAGCTTGTAAGAGATCTCCATGTCAGTAACCTGGCCCTGCATCCCGCCAATGGGCTGGTGGATCATCACCCGGCTGTGAAACAGGCAGGTGCGCTTGCCTTTGGTGCCGGCGGTGAGCAGTACAGCGCCCATGGAAGCGGCCAGGCCGGTGCAAATGGTATTCACATCCGGAGCCACATACTGCATAGTGTCATAGATGCCCAGGCCCGCGATCACGGAGCCTCCGGGGCTGTTGATGAACATCTGTACATCGCGTTTGGGGTCGTCGGATTCCAGGAACAGTAACTGTGCCTGAATGACATTGGCCACGTAATCATTGACGGGAACACCCATGAAGATGATGCGGTCCATCATCAGGCGGGAGAAAACGTCCATAGGAAAGACGTTCTTGATGCGCTCATCGATTATGGCCGTGGTAAACCCTTGTACGTTAGGGGCGAAGGAGGGGGTGCTTTTTTCAATGTATTTTTCAAGATGCATACTGCTCATACCGAGGTGCTGAGTAGCATACTTCATGAATTCGTCCTTGTGAAACATGCGTTGAATGCTTTTGTGTAATTAGGAATTTGCGTCCGTATGATTCGGTCAACTGACTGTAATAACAAATCGGCCGCTAGGGGGTTGAATGCGGTGGAAAAATTTATGCTGCGGGCCATTATTCCTCTTCTTCAAGGGCAGCGGCCTCACGGGCTGCGGCCGCCGCGCGGGCTTTGGAAACTTCTTCCTCAAACTCCTCGAGGCTTACCTTTTTAGGTTCTATCGTCACTTCTTCGGCCAGTACTTCGTACAGCTTGTTGGTCAATACCTCTTCGAAAGCCTGCTCCACCTGCTTTTCATCCTGCATCAGGCGCATGGCGGTACTTTCCACGACCTGTTCCATGCCGGGCGCCACGCCGCCGCCAAAATAATTGCGAATGCGGTTGCGGAGGTTTTCCAGCACTTCTTCCTGCTCCACCTTGATGTCGAATCGCTTTACCAGCTTACTGCGGATGAGTGACCACTTCAGGTTCTTGGCGAAGCTGTCGAATTCGCGTTCTATGATTTCCATGTCCACATCCTCATTGGAAGCTTTCATCCACCGCTTGAGGAAATCCTCCGGAAACTGCATTTCATTCTTTTCCATCAGGCCCTCCTGAATGTCGCGGAAGAGCAGGGCCTCTGACTGGCTGCTGTAGAAATTTTCTATCTGTTCCCTGATCTTTTCGCGTGCTTCTTCTTCGCTGCTCACCTCGCCTTCGCCAAAGAAATTGTCGAAGAATTCCTGGTTCACTTCTGCTGGTTCTAACCGGTTCACTTCGATGATCTCCAGCTCGTATTCTCTGCCGGTTTCGCGTTCGTCATCCTCCGGAAGGTTGAGGTAGTACTTGCGCACATAGTCCTCTTCCTTATCGTCTTCCAGCTTAAAGATATCGAGCTTCAGGATATCGCCTTTTTTGCTGGCCAGGAGTTTCTCTTTCGCCTCCTCGCCGGTAATGGATTTCAACAGGATGCTGAATTCGCTCTCGATGCCGTCTTCCTTTACCTCGCCATCCTCCAGTTCTTTAGCGCTGAACTTGACGATGTCGTTTTCCTTGATGGTGTCTTCCACCGGCTTTTGCTCACCGAGGCGTTTGCGGGCAGACTCCATTTCCTGGTCGATCATTTCCTCGGTGGCCTCTACTTCGATCTTCTCATAGGTATGGCTTTCGCTTATGCCTTCCACTTCGAATTCGGGCGCCAGGCCCAGGTCGAACCTGAATACGTAATCGTCCAGGTCTTTAAGGTCGAAATTAACGGGGCCCTGTTCTTCGGAGGGGAGTGGCTGGCCGAGGATATTGAGGTCTTCGGCTCGGAGGAAATCGTAGAGCTGCTGCTGGAGTATTTCGTTGACCACTTCTGCCAGTACGGATCTGCCGTACATTTTCTTGACGACGCTCATGGGGGTCTTGCCTTTGCGGAAGCCCTTCATGTGTGCTTGCTTGCGGTATTTATTGAGTTCTGACTTGAACTTGGGCTCGTAATCCTTTTTTTCGAGGGTAACCGTGAGTACGGCGTTCAAATTGTCAATGTCTTCCCTGACAACTTTTGGCATAACGCTTTGCTATTGTTTAAGTTAATGGAGGCGAACTTATTATTTTGAAACTAGCCCAACCTCTTATTTGTTCTATTCTATACAATCCGGGAACACCCTAAGTTTAAGGTTATAGCAGCATTATCGGCTGCCGGGGCGTTTATTAGTAACTTCGGTGTGTGGCGGCGGTGGCCGCCTTAAGATTTAACTCCTGTTACCCAGCTGTAGAATAAGAAATATCAATTTCCCAACTATGGAAAAAGGCTGCATAAACCTTGCTCATGCAGCCTTATAATACTGTGCGGGTGGAGGGACTTCCCGCCCAAGAAAATCTAAGGTTGCTTTGCGCCCAAGATTTACTAAGGCGGGATAAACGTTCTCGCCCCTCCAACACCGGGCCCATAACTGTGCGGGTGGAGGGACTCGAACCCCCACGCCTTGCGGCACTAGATCCTAAGTCTAGCGCGTCTACCAATTCCGCCACACCCGCTTTAATTATCTTATCGGCTGATTATCAGGGCGATCCGTCAATAAAAGTACAGCCGAAGCCTATAGGCTTTCCGAAAGGCGGGACAAAGATATACGTTTTTTGGAAAAAATTCCATCGGCCGCCGCAAAAATCAAAAGCAGGAGCCTAAATGGTAGAGGAGGCCGCTCAAAGCTAAAGAACCAATAATCGTTGGAAAATACATTTTGCGCATTTCTTGCAGCTTTCTTTTTTTTTAGATTTGTAAGAATGCAAGCATTTGAAAACGTGCAGCTTAAACATTATTGATCAATTACCGTAAACTATTAGAAAGGCCGCCAGGTGGCAGCCGAATACGCAACAGGAAATCATGGCAGAGATACTTACCATAAACGAAGAGGAAAAGAGGCTTATACAAAATGCCTACCGCGACCTGCTCCGCTCCATCAAATCGGAGATGACGGAAGAGGACCGCGTCAATATACGGCAGGCCTATGAAATAGCCGTTAAGGCCCACAGCGAACAGCGCCGCAAGTCGGGCGAGCCCTACATCCTGCACCCCATCGCTGTGGCCAAGATATGTGCAGAGGAGATCGGCCTGGGGCCGACCGCCATCATCTGCGCCCTGCTGCACGACTTGGTGGAAGATACCGATATTGAGCTCAAAGACATCAACCGGCAGTTCGGCGAACGCATCGGAAAGATCGTGGATGGGCTCACCAAACTGGACAGTGCTTACAACGCTGAAAGCCCGCAGGCGGAAAACTTCCGCAAGGTGCTCAGCACCCTGGTGGAAGACGTAAGGGTAGTGCTCATCAAAAGGGCGGACCGCCTCCACAATATGCGTACCCTGGGAGCCATGCCCCGGCACAAGCAGTTGAAGATCGCTGCCGAAACCAGCTACGTGTACGCCCCGCTGGCGCACCGCCTGGGCCTGTACAAGATAAAGACCG
Organism: uncultured Phaeodactylibacter sp.; assembly: GCA_964454855.1. Classification (GTDB taxonomy): domain Bacteria; phylum Bacteroidota; class Bacteroidia; order Chitinophagales; family Saprospiraceae; genus CAYVVK01. The sequence continues at coordinate 5,302 of CAYVVK010000336.1, forward strand.
AATTCCTGGACCTGTGTATGAAGATCACCGATCCGGAAAATTACCGCGAGATTGCCCAGAAACTGGCGGAAACCAAACGGTCGCGGGAAGAGTACATAGAGGAGTTCATCCGGCCGCTCAAGGCCCGGCTCGATGATATCGGCGCTCCTTATTACACCATCGGCCGGCCCAAATCTATTTACTCCATTTGGAATAAGATCAAAACCAAGCGGGTACCCTTCGAGGAGATCTACGACCTCTTCGCCGTACGCATCATCGTCGACGTGCCGGTGGAAAAGGAAAAGCTGGTCTGCTGGCAGGTGTACTCCATTGTGACCGATGTGCACACGCCTATCCCCGAGCGCCTGAAGGACTGGGTGACCACCCCCAAGTCCAACGGCTACGAATCACTGCACACCACCGTCATCGGCCCTAAGGGGCGCTATGTGGAAGTGCAGATCCGCTCGGTGCGCATGGATGAGATCGCGGAGCGGGGTTATGCCGCCCACTGGAAATACAAAGGCATATCCCGCCACCCGGATGTTTACGAACGCTGGCTGGACAGCGTCCGCGAGATACTGGAGGACCCCAACAGCGATGCGGTGGAATTTCTGGGTGACTTCAAATCCAATAACCTCTTCAATGAGGAGGTCTTTATCTATACGCCAAAGGGTGAGATGAAGATCCTGCCAAAAGGAGCTACTGCCCTTGACTTTGCCTTTAGCATTCACACCGATGTCGGCTATCACTGTTCGGCCATTAAGGTGAACAACAAGATGGTGCCCATGGGCTATAAAGTGCGCAATGGCGACCAGGTCTACATCCTTACCAACAAGAACCAGAAACCCAGCGAAGACTGGCTCAAGATGGCCGTGACCGGAAAAGCCCGTTCCAAGATCCGCTCCGCCATGAAGGAGGAGCGCCGGCAGAAAGGAGAGATCGGCAGGGAATCGCTGGAGCGAAAACTGGGCAACTTAAAGGTGGACTTTGAGGAGAGCGTGGAATTTCTGGTCAAACAATACAGCCTCGCTTCCCACGCCGACTTGTACTACGCCATCGCCACCGGAGAGATCACCATACCTGATATTTTCAAGAACCATAAGGTAGATATCCACAAGGACGGCAGCCGCCACCTGGTGGAAGTGGAAGAGCAAAAGCCGGCACTGGCGCCGGCAGAGGCCCGGCCCCGGAAGAACCGAAAGGCCAAATTTACCGGCAAACCACGCCTGCTGATCAACGGGGAGCCGGCCGAACGCTTTAACTTTACCTTCGCTTCCTGCTGTAATCCTGTGCAGGGAGACGATATTTTTGCCTATCTTACAGCCAATGCCGGGCTGAAGATCCACCGCACCAGCTGCCCGAACGCCACCAACCTGATAGCGCATTACGGCTACCGGGTCATGAAAGCCGAGTGGGTGTCCACAACGGATACTACCTTTGTGGCCGACCTCAAGATCACCGGTATTGACGATGGGCCCGGGATCATCGAACGCCTGACCCATAAAATTTCCTCCATGCTGGGCCTCAATATCCGTTCGTTCAATATTGCCGGCGATGAAGGGTATTTCGAAGGAAGGGTCAGCCTGCTGGTGCAGAATACCGACCAGCTCAACATGGCCATCCGGGCGCTCCAAAACCTGGAAAGCGTCTCAACTGTTACTAGGGTAGAATAAAAGAATAGGATATGTCAGCGGGAAGAACACAAGAGGAGATCATCAAGGAAGTGAAAAATATATTCGCCTCCCATCTCGAAAACAATAATTTTCGAAAGACGCCGGAGCGCTTCGCCATCCTCGAAGAGATATACAAGCGCACCGACCACTTCGACGCGGAGGCCCTGTACATCCATATGAAGAACCAGAATTACCGCGTGAGCCGGGCCACCGTCTAC
>CAYVVK010000337.1:0-3546 GCA_964454855.1 uncultured Phaeodactylibacter sp.
AGAGCACCTGACTACGGATCAGGAGGTTCCAGGTTCGAATCCTGGCGGAGTCACAAATTTATTTTGACGCAGACGGGATGAGAAGTTTATCCCGCTTTTTAGCGGAACAGCAGAGCGAAGCGATGCGTGGTGAAGCTTAAGCGGGAAATCCTGGCGGAGTCACAAAATACAACAGCGATGTCAAAGGTTTGTCAGTTAACAGGAAAGCGCCCGGTATCCGGCAATATTGTAACCTTCTCCAACAAGAAGGTCAAGCGCCGCTTCCTGCCCAATTTGCACAAGAAGCGCTTCTACGTTCCCGAGGTCGACAAGTGGGTGACCCTCAAGGTATCCGCCAGTGCAATGCGCAGCATCGATAAGATGGGCGTGTATGAGTTCGTCAAGAAGATGGAACGCAAAGGCATCGACACGGGTGTCGAATTGTAAGATATTTTAAATTTTAAGGACGATGGCTAAGAAGAGCAAAGGCAACCGCATACAGGTCATCCTGGAATGCACCGAGCATAAAGATTCCGGAAAGCCCGGAACTTCCCGGTATGTCACGGAAAAGAACCGTAAGAATACTCCGGACCGACTGGAGCTGAAGAAGTTTAATCCCATCCTGAAGCGCGTCACGCTTCACCGGGAAATTAAGTAAGCATTTTGGAGTTGCAGGCTACGAAGTAGTTCCTTACTTTTGTGGCATACAACTCTAAATTTAAAAGTTAGTAAAATGGCTAAAGTATCAAAAAACGCAAGGGTAGCTCAACGTGCTGCCAACGCCGGTTCCGGCCGCGACCACGTAAAGGTCGTTAAGAGTGTCAAAGACCCCAAAACGGGTAAGTACTCTTACAAGGAAGTGATCATTCACAAAGACAAGGTGGAGGAATTCTTCGCCAGCAAATAAATCCTGCTCTTTTTGAGCGTCAATTTATGCGAAGAGGCTTTTCTTTCTAGCAAAGGAAAGCCTCTTCGCATATTCAACCACTCAGCATGAGCTTTTTCAACAAATTTTTCAATAAGGAGAAAAAAGAGGACCTCGACAAGGGCCTGGAAAAAACCAAAGAGAATTTCTTCGGCAAACTGACCAAAGCCGTGGCCGGTAAGTCCACGGTGGATGTAGAGGTCCTTGATGAACTGGAGAACATTCTCATCTCCTCCGACGTGGGCCTGGATACCACCGTAAAGATCATCGAAAGCATTGAAGAACGGGTGGCCCGCGATAAATACCTGGGAACTTCCGAGCTCAACAATATCCTGCGCGACGAGATCGTGCAGCTCCTGGCGGAAAACAACACCACCGACCTGGAGGATTATACCCTCCCCTCTGATGCCAAACCCTGCGTCATCATGGTCGTGGGCGTCAATGGGGTAGGGAAGACCACCACCATCGGCAAACTGGCCCATCAGTATAAGAAGAAAGGGAAGAAGGTGGTGATGGGCGCCGGCGATACCTTCCGCGCCGCCGCCGTCGACCAGCTCAAGATCTGGTCCGAGCGGGTGGGCTGCGATTTCTACAGCAAGGGCATGGAGGCCGACCCCGCCGCCGTGGCCTACGAGACTGTTCAGCACGCCATCAACAACGATTGCGACGTAGCTATCATCGATACCGCCGGCCGCCTGCACACCAAGATCAACCTCATGAAGGAGCTCAGCAAGATCAAACGCTCCATCAGCAAAAGCCTGGAAGGCGCGCCCCACGAAGTACTGCTGGTGCTGGACGCCACCACGGGCCAGAACGCCATCGAACAGGCCAAACATTTCACGGAAGCGACCGAAGTGTCAGCCCTGGCCCTCACCAAGCTCGACGGCACCGCCAAAGGCGGCGTAGCCATCGGCATTTCCGACCAGTTTAAAGTGCCCATCAAATACATCGGCGTAGGGGAGGCCATCGATAAGCTGCAGATCTTTAACAAGCGGGCTTTCGTAGATTCCTTGTTTGAGCAGTAGCACTTTAGGGCCAAATCGGCCGCAGGGCCGGATAGGCTGCTCTGAACGCCTCGAATACCTTCTGGTAAACGCGGTGGTTTTCCATATCAGGCTCGAACAGCCGCCGCTCTCCCTTTTGCCCTTCCAGTTCCGCATAATCCTTTATTGCGCCTGCCCCCTTCATCGCCATATAGGCCGCGCCCCGGGCGGTGGCCTCCTCCTGCTCGTCTATGTGAACCGGCAGGCCGAACACATCGGCGATGATCTGTACCCATAGGGCGGATTGGGTGAACCCCCCGTTGGCTACTATCGTTTTCGCCTCTGATGCCAGGCCAGCGGCAATATGGAACAGGCTGAAGGCCACACCCTCCAGCGTAGCCCGGTACAAATGCGCCGGCCCGTGCCGCCGCTGCAGGCCCAGAAAGGCGCCGGTGGCGGAAGCATCCCATATCGGCGCCCGTTCTCCAAGTAAATAAGGCAGGAAAAGCACGCCTTGCGCCCCCGCCGGCAGGGCCGCCGCATCTGCTTCCGACAGGCGTTCTTCTCCAAGCAGCTCGCTCAGCCATTCATAGGTGATGCCGCCGTTGTTGGTGGGCCCGCCGCAAACGAAGAGCGACTCATCCAGGCGGTAGTTGAACAACTGCAGCTCTTCGTCGATCCTGGGAGAGGAACGAGTAGTGCGCACCGCCCCGCTGGTGCCAATGGTCAATACCAGTTCTTCCGGGCCTAGCGCGAGTGCGCCCAGGTTGGCCAGGCAGCCGTCGCTGGCGCCGGGAACGAGCAGTACCCCTCCCCAATCCCGGGGAAGGGCATCGCTTTGCAGTTCCATGGCGTAAGTAGGAGAGACGAGTTTCGGGAGCCGTTCCTTTCCGATGCCCGCATAGTCCAGAGCCGGCCCGTACCATTCCAACTGCCCGATGTCCATCAGGCCGGTGGCGGAGGCCAGGGAATAGTCGGCGGCATACTCCCCACACAGCCGGTACAGGAGGTAATCTTTGATAGAGAGAAAACGGGCTGCTTTTTTGAAAAGCTCCGCTTCTTCCTCCCTGAGCCAGCGCAGTTTACAGAGCGGCGACATGGGGTGGATAGGCGTGCCGCAACGCCGGTACAGTTCCCTGCCGAGCTCGGTTTCCCGCAGGGCCCTGGCCTGCTTCTGGCTCCGGCTGTCGCTCCAGAGTATGGCCTTGGTAAGAAGCCGGCCGGCCTCGTCAACGGCGATGAGGCTGTGCATGGCGCAGCTGAAGCCTATTGCTTTGGGCGTCTTTCCCGTTTCTTCAGCCACCTGCTTCAGCACATGGATGACGGCTTCTTCCAACTTTTCCGGATCCTGCTCCTGAAAGCCCGGTTGCGGAGACAGGGTGGGGTAGGAGGCCCGGGCCAGTGCGATATTTTGTCCCTCCTCTGAAACCGCCAGTGCTTTGGTGCTGGTCGTTCCAATATCTATTCCGAGAAAATAGGCCATAAGCTATTCCAATTTTTAAATGCCCTTCAATATACCCAAACCCCAAAACTCCTTCTGCCCCGGCGTGCCAAAAACCTGCCAAGCTCAGCTTTCAGGAGCGAAAAGAACTCGAGGTTAAATTTCGTATAGCCGCTGGGCGGGCTGCAGCCGCCTGGCGGCAAGCAAGCTAAATGCTC
>CAYVVK010000337.1:3556-7112 GCA_964454855.1 uncultured Phaeodactylibacter sp.
ATGGTCTGCGCCCTCCATGCCTCTGCATGAACCCCCTCAGCTCCGGCGCGCCAACCCCATACATCCCAAACATCGCGCCTTAGGCCGAAATATAACCCCTCAATAACTGCCGGCATCAACTTGCAGCTCCTTTGTTTGTTTTTCCAGAGAAAAATCTGTTTTAAAGCATACACAGAGAGATTTGGAAACATACACACTCACTTTATGAACGAAAATTACACCCAGCCATGTCAAGTAAAAGCAATCTCCCAAGAAGGGAGAACTACCTGAATTTCATTCTGAGCCAGCTTTCGGAGCTGGAAGGTTTCACTTTCCGCAAAATGTTCGGCGGCATCGGTTTCTATTCTGGTGAGGGCCTGATGTTCGGAGCCATCCTGGGCGGAAAATTTCGCCTGCGCGCTCCTGAGGCCTGTGCAGGGCAGCACAAAGGTACTTCCTACGTGATGGAAGAACTGGCCCGGCAGTACTGCGAAGTGCCGGAAGAGGTGATCGATAACAAGAACATACTTAAGGATTGGGCGGAAAAGGCCATTTTCCTGGCCAGGCGTACCCGTGGGAAGTCATAAAAATCCTTATTTTGACCGCAAAAAGCAGTGAAGCGCTTCTTCGTCCGCCGCCTCAGGCAAATCGACCGGTTCCAGAGCCGCCTGTCCAGATGGCTGAAAGCCCTTTTGGGGTACAGCCCCAGCTGGCCGGTGATGATCGCCACCTACCATGGTTATGGCAACCGGGAATACGTGTTCCTCAAAGGGCGGGTACTCAAAGACCGGCGCATCATTGCTCGCAATGTGGATTCCCGCTGGAGAGCACTCATCAATAATTATAAACGTTTCAGCAGCCGCGAGATCGAAGGCGCCCGGCTGAAAGTGCAGGTCGGGGCCAATAATTTCGAATTGCTCACCGACACCGAGGGTTACTTTCTGGTGGACGGCCCGCTCGCTCAACCTCTTCCCGCCAACAGCTCCCAATGGCGGGAGGTTCAGATACAGGTCACCTCAACGCCGCGCCGGCAGGTGGATGTATCTTCCAGCGCCGGCCTGCTGATACCTTTCCAGGAAGCCGAGTTCGGCTTCATCAGCGACATTGATGATACGGTACTGAAGACCGATGTCACCTCCCTGCTGAAACTGAGGATGCTTTACCACACCCTGCTCAAGAGCGCTGCCCTGCGCCAGTCCTTCGGGCAGGCGGCGGCCTTCTACCAGGCCCTGCAGCGAGGCAGCAACGGCCAGCCTCTCAACCCCGTATTCTACGTGTCCAACAGCCCCTGGAATCTCTACGACCTGCTGGAGGAGTTCCTCTCCCTCAACGACCTGCCCAAAGGCCCCATCCTGCTGCGCGATTTCGGGATACCCTATCAGGAACGCTCCAAGGACTTTCCGGGCCACAAACACAGCAGCATCCTGCGCATCATGGCCACTTATCCGGGCATGCGCTTCGTCCTCATCGGGGATAGCGGCGAGGACGACCCCTACATCTACCGGGAAGTGGCCGAACAGCATCCCGGGCGCATTGCCGCCATCTACATCCGGGACGTGCGCTCCAGCCGGAGGGCGCGCCGCATTGCCCGCCTCATCGAGGAAACGGGCGCCGACATCAAGCTGGTGCAGAATTACGCGGAGGCCGCTAAAGACGCCGCCGGCCGCGGCCTGCTGCGCTGGGAGTTTTTTGAACAACTGCGGCATGCCGACCCTAAAAGCATAAAGTAGCTTAAGATCATGAACGAAGCAAAACTACGCCAAAGCGCCGAAGAAGCCCTCCACACCAACTGGAACGGCACCTTCACCAAACCCGCCCCCAGCCTCTATCCCCACCAATGGAACTGGGACGCCGGATTCATCGCCATCGGCAATGCTCACATCCATATGGACAGGGCGGAGGCGGAACTGCGCCATCTCTTCAGCGCCCAGTGGGCCAACGGCCTGCTGCCGCAGATCGTCTTCGGCGAGGATCCGCAGGCGCGCTACTTCCCCGGGCCCGATTTCTGGCAGTCCCAGCGCGCTCCCCAGGCACCGGGCTCGCCCCGCACTTCGGGCATCACCATGCCGCCGGTGCACGGCCTTGTGCTCTGGCGCATCTATGAGATCGCGGAGGACAAGCAGCGGGCGGAGGCCTTCCTCCGGGAAATGTTTCCCAAAGTAGTGAAACTGCACCGCTACCTCTATGAGTACCGCGACCCCCATGAGGAAGGCCTGGTGTACATCCGCCACCCCTGGGAAGGCGGCACCGACAATTCACCGATCTGGGACAGCGCCCTGCAGCGCATGGATATGGCCAAACTGGATATCCCCGCTTACGAGCGCAAAGATTTGCAAAACCCAAAGTCTGCTGAACACCGCCCCACGAAGGACGACTACGACCGCTACGTCTACCTCGTCGATCTCTTCCGGCGTTACAACTACGACGACGAGGCCATCTATAAAGAGTGCCCCTTCCTCATTCAGGACCCCCTCTTCAATGGCCTGCTGGCCTGGTCGAACGAATGCCTCATCCGCATCGGCGGCATGCTGAAAGAGGATGTGGCCGAGATCATTCAGTGGCAGGAACTCACCCACTACAGCATGAACGACAAACTATGGGACGAGGAACGCGGCCTCTACAACGCCTACGACCTGCGCAATGACGAACTCATCCCCGTACACACCTCTTCCGGCCTGATGCCCCTCTGCGGCGATGTGCCCACCCAGGAACAGGCGGAGCAGATGCTGCTGACGCTGGAAAGTGAGATGTTTGGCGGAAAACGCGACGACATCTACCTCTGCCCCACTTACAGTCTGTTGGCAGAGGATGTGAATTTCAAAAAATACTGGCGCGGCCCGGTTTGGATCAATATGAACTGGCTGCTCTACCACGGCCTGCGGCGCTACGATATGGACGAGATGGCGGAAAGGGTCCGGCAGCACAGCCTGGAACTGCTGGACAAATACGGCATGTACGAATACTTCGACCCCCGGAAGAGCGAAACCGAGGAGGCTGCCTGCGGCACGCACACCTTCTCCTGGTCGGCCGCCCTTGGCCTGGATCTTTTACATTTTTAGCGATCCGGGAGAGTGTGCGGCCTGCTCTTCGTAAGGGAAATGAAAAGAGCCTTCTACTGTTTACGAACGGTAGAAGGCTCTTGTTTTATGGATTCAGCCGATACGGGCTTTTCCTTATCCGCGGTTATTGTCAGATGCCCGGGAGCCATTGCCGTGGCGCCTTTTGTTGCTCCGCTTTCTGTTGCCCTGGCCCTGCTGGCGGTTTGGGTTGTTATTCCGTTGCGGGCCGGGTGCGGAAGCCGGTTCCGGCCTGTCGGTTCCTTCATCGGGGAAAGGATGGCCGGAAACGACTGGTATCTGCTGGCCGGTCAGCTTTTGTATGTCGCGCAGGTAGGCGCGCTCTTCGGTATCGCAGAACGACAGGGCGATGCCGCTGGCGCCGGCTCTGCCGGTACGCCCGATGCGGTGCACGTAGGTCTCCGAGATATTCGGCAGGTCAAAGTTGATGACGTGCGACAGCTCGTCGATGTCGATGCCGCGGGCGGCGATATCGGTGGCCACGAGCACGCGGGTGCGCC
>CAYVVK010000338.1:0-7100 GCA_964454855.1 uncultured Phaeodactylibacter sp.
AGCCCCCGCGGCCTGGAGCGGGCCCTCCGCCTGGCGGTGCGCAACTCGGACAACAGCGCCAACGCCACGGTGACCATCGTGGCGGAGGTCGGCACGCCCTTTGATAATGTCGTAAAGGTCATGGAGGTGGCCAACCGCCTGAAGGTCAATGCCATCATTGCTACGGAGCCTAAATCATAGATCATTATGGGACTTAAAAAACGGTCTAAGATCAGCGCGGAGTTCAGCATGTCGTCTTTGACGGATATCATTTTCCTGTTGCTGATCTTTTTCATGCTGACTTCTTCCCTGGTGGCGCCCAATGCGCTGAACCTCAAGCTGCCCAGCAGCTCCCGGGTGAGCGCCCCCTCCGCCACCCGGATCGATGATGTGCGCATCAGCCGCTCGGGAAATTATTATTTCAACAACCGGCGGGCTTCCCTCAGTATCCTGGAGAGTGAGCTTCAGCGGCTGGCCCGCCGCGCCAGAAACCCGGCCATCACCATTTCTCCCGAACCGGGCACGCCTACCGAGGATGTAGTGGAGGTGATGGACCTGGCGATGCGCTACCGCATTAATGCCGTGCTCGCCACTGAAGGCATGGATTAGAAGTAGTGGCCTGCCGCATTTTACCGCCGGCACGCTTGTTAAGGAAGTGATAAAAACAGCCCGCAGGGAATCGAAAGCATTCAAATATCGTTCTTGAAAGTAAGCCCATAAACCAACTGTCAAATAAACAACAGCCATGGCATACGAAACCACCGTCACTCAGGAAGACGAACAGAATAAGAAACGGGGAATGATCATCAGCGTGGCCATCCATGTGGTTATGGTCATGCTGGCCTTACTGCCCCTGCTCACTTTTCCCGACCCTCCTCCCGGCCAGGAAGGCATTCTCGTGAACCTGGGCCTGCCCGACCAGGGCCAGGGCATTGAAAATGCCGGCCCGGCAACACCGGAAGCGGAAGAAGAGCCGGAACAGCCCCGCGAAGAAGCGGCAACGCCTCCTCCCACCAAATCAGAGCCCGAGCCGCAGACGCCGGAAAAAGAAGTGATCACCACTGAAGATCCCAATGAAGTGGCCATCCGTAAGGAGAAAGAACGCCAGAAGCAGGCAGAAGAAGCGCGTAAGGAACGCGAACGGCAGGAGCAGCTCGAAAAGGAGCGCCAGCGCCAGGCTGAGCTGGATAGGCAGCGCCAGGAACAGGCCCGAAAAGAAAAAGAAGCCGCCGACTTTAAAGAAAATATTGGTGGCCTGTTCGGGGAAGGCGAAGGCAAAGGCAATACCGGTACTTCCGGCAACCAGGGGGATCCCGGCGGCGACCCCGATGCCTCCAAACTGGAGGGCATCAGCACCGGCTCAGGGCTGGTAGGCGGTGGCCTGGGTAACCGGGGCGTAGCCCGTTCTCACAAACCCCAGGATACTTCCCAGGACCAAGGCTCCGTGGTGGTCAAAGTGTGCGTCGACCGCGCCGGCAAGGTGATCAGTGCGGAATTCACCCAGCGTGGCTCTACGGCTACGTCCAGCCGCCTCAAGCAACTGGCTGTGAATTCGGCACAGCAATGGCGCTTCCAGCCCGGTGATGTGGACAAGCAATGCGGTACCATCACCTACCGCTTTGTCGCCAAGTAGGTTTGCCGCTTGAAGGGCGCCATTAAAAATATGAGGCGCAGGTTGCTTGTATGGCAGCCGGCGCCTCTGTGGTTTTTGACAAATGGAATACAGCAATGGCCTGCACATGGGCCATTGTTTATCTGTTTGTCAGAATCGGGCTTCTGACATCTTGTATCCCCTGCGGGCCATCTGGCTGTCTTATCTTCCCCTTAACAAATGGGTTAAACTTCTGTGAATTGGGCTGTTCTGCTGTGACAGCAGGGCACTTTCCGCGTTAAAACAGGGTACAAGCACTCAGCGACGGCAGCCACCTTCAAGAAGCCTGCCATCACCCTCAAAAGAAACCAGCCATGAACCATTCGAAAAAAAGCCGCCGGGAACTCAAAAAAGGAGCAGCCATACAGTGTGTGCTGATATTCCTTTCCTTTCTGCCTTTCTGGGCCATGCAGTTGAGTTCCTCGCCGCAAAAGGATATCTCTCCCGAAGATGTCGTCGGCCTGGAGGAAAGCCAATACCAGGCACAAATCCTCGAAAGTACTTTCCGGATGGAAACTGTTCAGTAGTTTTGCAACATGACAGAACAGCAAAGATACAAGCGGGTGCTGGATTACCTTTACCAGCAGCTGCCGATGTTTCAGCGAATAGGGCCGGCCGCCTTCAAAAAAGACCTGTCCAATATCCGCAGGCTCTGCTCGGCCCTGGGCCATCCGGAGCGGCAGTTTCCGAGCATCCACGTTGGAGGCACAAATGGCAAGGGCTCTACCGCTCATATGCTGGCTGCCGTCCTTCAGTCGGCCGGGCACAGGGTTGGCCTTTACACCTCTCCCCATTATCGTGATTTTCGGGAACGCATCAAGATCGATGGCGAATACGTCAGCCGGGCCTATGTCATCGAATTTGTGGAAAAACACGCTTCGCTGTTCGAAGAGATCAGGCCGTCCTTCTTTGAGATCACGGTGGCTATGGCCTTCGGCTATTTTGCCCGCCGGAAAGTGGATATAGCAGTGGTGGAGGTCGGCCTGGGGGGGCGCCTGGATTCCACCAATGTACTGCACCCTCTTCTCAGCGTGATCACCAACATCAGCTTCGACCATATGGAATTTCTGGGGGACACCCTCCCCCTGATCGCCGCCGAAAAAGCGGGGATCATTAAAAAAGAAGTGCCCGTGGTTATCGGAGAGGCCCAAGCCGAAACCGCTCCTGTTTTTCTGAAAAAGGCGAAGGAAGAGCGGGCTCCCATCATTTTCGCCGACGAGCACTTTCGGGCGGAGGCCAGAAGCAACGATCTCGAGCATACCATCTATGAGGCCTATAAGGAAGGATCGCTGTGGATGAAGGGGCTGAAGCTCAACGCCCATGGCCCTTATCAGTATAAGAACCTGCAAACCGTGTTACAGGCTCTGGAGGTGCTGCCGGCTCCCTTTAAGGTGGAGGAACAACAGTTGCGGGACGGCCTTCTCCACCTCAGGCAATATACCCGCCTGCTCGGCCGCTGGCAGATAATTGGGGAGCGGCCAAGCATTCTCTGCGACAGCGCCCACAACGAAGCCGGCATGGAGATGGCTATGGCGGCCCTGCGGGCCATGCCGCAGGATGAGCTGCACATCGTGCTGGGAACAGTAAGGGACAAGGACCCTGCCAGGCTGTTGCGGCACATGCCGGAGCAGGCGCGTTATTACTTCGCCCGCCCGGATATACCCCGGGGCCTGGATGCTATGGTGCTGAGAGATGCCGCCGCGGTTTACGGCCTGGAGGGCAAGGCGTATTCTTCGGTTCGCAATGCCCTGCGGGCAGCCCGCCGGAATGCCAGTGCTCAAGGCCTCATCTACGTAGGAGGAAGTATTTTCGTGGTGGCGGAAGTTGTTCGCCCGGAAGGCTAATCGGCCTCGGCAGGTTCTTCAACTTCTTCCCGGCGCACGCGCACGGCGTAGGCATTTGGCTTGATCACGCCCCGCTTTTCTTCTATGTAAACACTGGTGAATATACCTCCGAAGAGAAAGATAATGGAAGCATAGAAGACCCACAACATGATCACCATGACGGAACCGGCGGCATCGTAGAGGTTGGCCGCCTGGCTGTTGGCGATGTAAAAGCTGATGAGGTAGCGGCCGAGGGCGAACAGGGCTGATGTGACCAGTGCTCCCACCAGAGTGTCCTTCCAGTGTATCTGCACATCGGGCAGGTAGCGGAAGATCAGGCCGAAGAGGAAAATGGTGATCAGAAAAGGCACGGACATAGAGAGGAAACTGGCCAGATAGAGCGAGACTTTAGGAAGGAATTGCGACAGATAGCCGCCAAAGGCACTGATCAGCGCGTTGAGCACCAATGATACGATCAGAATGAAGGCTATGCTAAGTAAGAGTGCGAAAGAAAGCAGGCGGTCGCGCAACAGTTTCAGAATGCCTCCGGCCTTAGGTTTGGGCTTGACGCCGTACATGCGGTTCAGAGCGATCTGGATGGTAATGAAGACGGTGGTCGAGGTAAACAGCAGGGCGCCAATACTGAGGGCGGAGGCCCACCAGCTGCCCTGAAAGATGCCGATGCGGTCCAGCGTGCTGAAAAGAGATTCCGCGCTTTGTTTGCCGACGGTATCGGACAACTCTCCGTAGATCGTTTCCCGTATGCGCTCGCGGTCGTAGAAGAGGTTGGTCGTATTGAGAATGACCAGCAGCATAGGGGGGAGGGAGAATATGGTATAGTAGGCCAGGCTGGCGGCATAGGTAAAGGCTTCGCGTTCTGTAAACTTGACGAAGCTGCCTTTTAATACTGCCCAGTAGAACTTCAGGAAAGGGGGAAGCTTCCACTTCATTTCGCCTGTTCTCTTTGGCCTGCGCCTTCCTGTCCGTTCTGGGCGTCAGGCTGTTCATAAAATTTGGCGACGGTGCCCACAGCCTGTTCCAAGAACAGCAGCCAGTCCGGCTTTTCGCCGCTGGCTCGTTGCTGGCTGAAGAAAAGGGAAGTCAAACTCCCCAGCCCGAGGGGGATAAGCACGCCATTGATGAAAGCCCGCCTCGCGTCCCGCCGGGATTGCCGCAGGCTGTTACCGAAAGCCTGGCGGGTGATCATCATCTCGAGTTTAAGTTCTTCTTTGCGCTGGCGTAGCTCTGTTAAGTTGGTTATTTTGTTCTGGCTCATTTTATTTCGAAGAAGATTTTAATGATTTTGGAAAGGACGGGATTGGTAACCAGCACACGGCGCAGGAGGACCACCACCAGGGTGATGGCGGCATAAATGCCGCTAACCACCAGGAAGGCCTCTCCGTAAGATCCCAGCCGCTGGGCCAGGAAGAACCCTCCGGCAATAGACAGAAAGCCCAGAACCATAAATACCAAAAGCAGTACTACAACGGTACTAACTGCTGAAGAAATAGCGAGTGACAGGCGCTCGGCGATATCCAGCTTGGCATATTCGATCTGTTGTTCCAGATATGCCTTGGCGTAACCATAAGCTTCGCCCGTCGACTCCATGATGCTATCTGATAGTTTCATGTAAGTAGGGTAGAGTAGTTAATAATTCAGGTGCCAAAAAATTTAAAAGGTGCAGGCGGGAGGAAGCCTCCCCGGGCCTGCACCTTTTGTGGTTATTTGCCGTTCCTGCCGGCTTTTTCCAGCTCTTCAGCCTTTTGCTTGATGTTGCGGAGGGCAAATTCCACACCAGCTTTGAAATCTTTTTCTGCTTCATCGATCGTCTCGGTGGCCGAGCCTGCCAGAAAACCGGCTTTACTTTTAATCGTCTCGCCGGCATGGGTGAGGTATTCCCGGCTCTGGCCTACGGCCTTGCTGACGTTTCCGGAGAGTTGCTCAGCAGTGTGGCGTGCCTGATTGCTGAGGTTGCTAATGTTTTCTCGTGCCGTCTCGCTCACCTTATTGATGTTTTCGCGAGCCTGTTCACTGAGGTGTGAAATACTTTCGCGAGCCTGATGGCTGTATTCGCCAATCGTTTCGCTGGCCTGAGAACGTACGTCTCTGCCCTTGTCACTGTTGAGGAGATAGCCGATAGCAGTGCCGGCTAATAATCCCAATCCGAGTGCAATCCTTTCTCTCGTCTTGTCTTCCATAATTTTAGTTTTAAGTTAATTGGATATTAATGTCAAAAATCTTTCTCGTCTAATCAATAGAACCTGGAACCCTCTTCATCGTCCGGATCTCCATCATAGCCGTCGGCTCCTGCCGGGCGCATCCCGGCCAGGTAGATCTGCAGGCCCACGGAAAAGTCGATCTGGTTCGTGGTGGTGATGGTCTCGCGGTTTTGCCCCAGCAGCGCCAGGTCGCTTTCGCTGCGGGCGTAGTTGTATTTGACCAGTGCTTCTATGCCTATGGCATCATTGGAAAATATGGTAAAACCCGGCCCGATGCCAACTGCAAAAACATTGGTAGAGGTGGTTTGTGTCTCGCCCTGTATGACGATCTCATCAATAGCGCTTCCAAATCCGAAATCCGCCTGAAAAAAGAAGGCCTTGTCTTGTCCCACCGGCAGATAAAGGCGGGTAAAGGGGCCGAACAGCAGGTCGCTGTCGAACTCCTCATCAAGAGAGGATTGAGGGTCGGTGATGTCCACGGGTTCCTCTACCTTGTTCAGAGTATAATCCAGGCCGATCCCGAGGGCCAGGTTATCCACAATAAAATAACCCATGGATGGGGTGATATTGAATTGCGTAGCCCGGCTGTCGCGGCCGCTGAAATTGACATCCCCTCCGCTGAGGTCAACATTGGAGGAGGAAGAGGAAAAGCCCAGCGTACCGCCGATCAAAAAATTCTTTTTGGCTGTGACCTGGCTGTTCGCTTCCGGGCTGGACAGGAAACAGAGGCAACAAAAAATCAAACTAGCTATTAAGTCCTTGTAGTGCATTCTGGTCTTTTTATTTTGAAAAAGGATATAAGCATGCCTCAGAAGCTTCCGCATATTAAACAAGTAGAGCGCCTGGCGTGTTCAGTCCGGTAAGCAGCTTGTAAAATAAATGCTCATTATTGTCTGTGGGCGTCTGAAAAAATGAGTTTTGTTTTTAATATTCACAAAAAGAGGCAATGGTTTTGGATTACAGGACAGAAATTTTACTTTTATGTTACCCCGGTAGAATAAAATTAAGGTGTTGAAATGGATCTCATGAATTTTTTATCTAAGAACATCAGGTTCCTCCGAAAATCCAGGCAGTGGAGCCAGGATGAGCTGGCCAGGCGGCTGGAAGTCAAAAGAAGTAATATTGCGTCCTATGAGAGCAAGAATGTCGAACCCCGCCTGGGGTTGATACTAAAGATGGCCAAGCTCTTCGACGTCAACATGGCGGAACTTATCCATACCGATATCTCTGGCCAGGGAGGCATTCAGCAGCCATTCCAGCGCCCGGAAGTGGAGAATGGCAGCGCATCCGGCACAATAGATCCGGAGGAGACCAGCCCGGGCGTACTCGAGGAGTTGATCGCCGAATCGGCCAGCGTCAGGAAAATGTTGGAGGGTTTCAAGATCTTCTACAGGATAAAGAAAGAAAGGAGCGAGCAGGAAGGCGATT
>CAYVVK010000339.1:0-7098 GCA_964454855.1 uncultured Phaeodactylibacter sp.
CCCGATCCCTACGCCCTGAAAAAAGTTCCTATCGAAAAATACGCGGCGGCCATGAAGTGGTTCTACCAAGAATTCCTGCTGGAAGCGGATACGGAGGCAGGCATACCCTATGAGCCCAGCCGTTATCCGCACATCACCGCCACCGCTTTCGTCAACTGGCCGGTGAAGCTGGAGCCCCGAAATCCGGAAACCGTCCTCCCCCTCTGCTACCGGGATCGCCGCTACGGCTTCTACGCCTGGCGCAACCGCTGGCAGGACGCCGACGACATCGTCATCACTGCCCTCACGGAGCCCGCCCGCGGCTACATGGGCGCCAAAGCGGATACGGCCTTTCACATCCTGGCCTACGGCCGCAAAACCACCTGGGGCCAGATCCCGGGCCCGGTAGCCCTCTGGGGGCCTTCGGAGGATGGCGCTACGAGCGTACTTACCTTTGAGAATGGCCTGTCCGTAGCCGTCGATCTTACCGGCAAGAGCGGGGCGGATGCGGTGCTCCTCGCCACCGGCGCTTTCGAGGGAGAGCAGCTGGAGGTGGGCGGGCAGGTGGTTACCATTAAGCCCTTTTCTCAAAACAGCCCCCCTGCCATTCGCGCGGAAGGCAACCGCATCTGGATCGGAGAACGAGCGGTGGAGCTGAAACATGGAAAATGGGCATTTCCTTAGCCCGACTTTAGCATTTGTCCACCAGCCTCAAAATTGGAAAAGCCAATAGTTGGGGTTGTGTAAAAAGCTTAAATTCAAGGTAACTATTCAAGTTAATCGATAAAAACAATATTGTGTAAATATTTCTTTGATAATGGCGAATATATTTCAAATTCTCCAAGACGAAGCTTGGAGGCACCTTTTTACACAACCCCGCTTCGGCAGGATACCGAAGCAAGTAAGCAAAATGCTATTCCACTACCAAAGGGCTTGCTAAAGTGCCCTCCGGGGTGAATGCCTGCAAGATATAAAAACCGGGGCCGAGCCCTTTCAAGCTTATCCTCTGCTGAGGCGCCTCCTTTCCGGCAATTTGCCGGGCCAGCTTCCCATTGGCATTAAAGAGCCTGATCTCCAGAAAGGGAAAACGAGCGTGTAGCGAACTTTCATAACGACAATTTTCCACTATGACTGCTTTAGAGTCAGGGGGTTTAATGCCAAGGCAGGGGAAAAATGGGGTCAAGAGGCCTAAAAAGTGAAGCCGCTTTCGGGCTGCAAGTCCCGAAAGCGGCTTCATCACAGTATTCCGGCACGTTCACCGAAGGTGCCGGAATACCCCAATTACTTGGACCATTCTTCGATGGATTTCTTGTTCATCTTCACGTACTCTTCATTGCCGGCTTTTTCCGCCAGTTCCATAGACATCTTGGCGGCGGCGATGGCCTCTTGTTTTTTACCCATATCGGCCAGGATGAGGGCCTTGCGGCGCACCTGCCAGAAAGCCGGGTCATCACCCTCCGTAGCTTTGTTGATGTACTTGAGGGCGGTCTCCAGGTCTTTGCCCGACTCGTGGTAGTAAGTGGCGGCAGCGTAGTAGTCGCCCTTGCTCGGGCCGGCCATTACTTTCTCGATGGAAGCCATTACCTGCTCTTCGGTGTTCACTTCCAGGGGCAGGGTCACTGCCGTTTTTTCCCAGAAGAGGGTAATGTCGGCGGAAGAAGGCTTGATATTGCCGATGTGGAAGGTCATGGTTTCCACATTCGTGTCCCAGGTACCGGACTTCACTTTTACGGTAGCTGCCGGGTCTTTCTCCACATAGCTGCTCCAGTTGCCGCTCTCGTAGGGATAGAACATGAATTCCCACTCTTCCTTGCCGGGCTTGGCCAGTACGGCGTATTCACCGGCTTTCATTTCCGTGCCTGCAACCCTAACGTCCTCACTAAAGGAGAACTTAGTAGCCGCATTGGCGCCCAGGCGCCATACCTTGCCGAAAGGCACCAGGCCATCCTCTCCGAAGACTACACGCTCTTTGACGCCAGGCCGGGAGTATTCGATCTCCACTTCCGTCAGGCCGACGGTTTGTTCAAGTTCGCTAAGAGGGCTGGGGGCAGGTGTTCTAACCTGGCCGTTGAGGTCCAGCGCAAAGAAAGACATTAACATCAGTGCGCTCAGGCTCAGTAAGATCTTTTTCATCATAAATCGTTTTGGTTCTAGAATTGGCATAATTCGGCCGCTAAAATAACTTTTTTAATGGTCATCCCGATTATTTATTCGCTTTTTTACATTTCCTTAATATTGCTCACCGCAGTAAACTCACATCCCCGGAGGCCCGGCGCCCCTCGCCATTGTCCAATGTATAGGCTGCCTGCCAGAAGAAAATGTCAGCAGGGACAGCCTTGCCTTCATACGTGCCATCCCAGTTTTCCTCCGGGTTCTGCGACTCAAAAACCAGCTCCCCCCAGCGGTTGAATACCTGCAGGGCATACTCCCGGGGCGGGCACTGGAATAGAGGCCCGAAGCGGTCGTTGGTTCCATCTCCGTTGGGTGTAAAGGCATTGGGAAAAGAAAGAGGGCAATTTTCCAGGCACCGTTCTATTTCAAAGGAGAAGCTATCGTTGTAACGGCAGCCCAGGGAGTCCTCCGCTTCCACGGTAATGGTATAGGCCCCGGGATCATAGGCGGTGACAGCCAGCACAGAATCCGCCGTCTCTCCATTTCCCAGTTCCCAGGCATAGGCTGCGGAGGGTACTCCCGGAAGCTCCGCCCGGAAGGCCAGCAGGGTATCGGCGCAAAGGCCCGCTTCCGGAGGGACGATCTCAATTATATCCGCGGGCGGGCACTCCACCGCCTCACAGACCAGAATATGGATGCTCACCTGCCTGTCGTATACGCAGCCTCCGGCTTCGGTGGCCAGCAGGCGAAAAGGGATGTAATGGTAAAGTGTGCCCCATTGCTCAATGGGCAAGGCCTGCTCAAAGGCATGGCTGTCGGCCCCACCGAAGCAATTGCCGATGAAAGCGCGCTGGGCACCGGAAAATACAGCCAGCTTTTTATGGCCCAGGCTGCGGATATGGGTACCCGTCAGGTCGCCCTCGGCCTTGATCTGAAAGTTCTGCCCCCGCTGCAGAGTAATGGTGAATGGCACGCCCGCCGGGCGCAGGCCCTGAGTCAGGGTAGAGGGCGTGATCTCGATGGTGTGTTCCTCCTCTGCACTTACCACTACCAGGGCTGTGGGATAATTCCGCCGGTCGTCCAGGTAACAGCTGGCGATGTATTCGGTGCCCAGTTCGGATTCCGGCAGCAGGTGGGTGCTTTCCGAAAAGTAGGCGCGGTAGTGGAAGGCCGATGCCCGCACCGGCCGGTCGGTAGTGATCAGAATGCCTTTGTTATCAATGATCTCCGAACCCTGAGAATACCAGATGGCATCCGGCAGTTCCACTTCGGTAACCGTCCCGGCAGCAGCAGTGAAGGGTATGGACAAACCCGTAGCCGGTACGCCGATGGTTCCCTGCGTGCTTTCCTCCGCATCGATGAGGATGGAGAAGATGGGCGAATCGTTGAAAACGAGATCGATGTTTTCCATGTACCCCAGCCAGAAGGAAGTGCCGCGGCTGCTCTGAGCGTGTGGGGATGACAATAACAGAAAAAAGGCACTGAGAAAAAGCAGTATATGCCGGGCCATGACTTTAGGATTATTTTCGGTTTCCGGCAAAATAGGCCATTCCTTTTTAAAAAGGGATAGAAATCCTGTAAGGCAGGCGGCAAAGAGAGGAGATGGTTGGGATTGTTACCATTTTTGGACTGCTGGATTGTCGGGATGGACGACGATGCGGCTGATGCGCCCCGACTTTTCCAGCCCCATGTGCTCCCAGGTCTCGCCGCCGTCCGTGGATTTCCAGACGCCATTGCCAATGGGCACCTTGGAATCGATGTATCCGGAATCAAGCTGCTGGCCGAAACTACCGGCCGAAGGCAATAAGGAAAAAAGAGTAAAGAGCAGCAAGGAAGAAGGCCCCCGGCTCATAAGGTGGAAAGCAGGCTTTTCATTAGTGTTTGTTTTGATGAAGGGCCGAAAAATAAGAAAACTTTCCGGTGCGGATCACAAACAAAAGGTTTCAAAAAAACAAAAACAAAATGTATTTTGGCGGGCGAAAAACAAGCAACGCCTGATTCCATGAAACAAATACTATATAAACTGTTCGGATACCGCTTTATTTACCTGGGGATGTCGACCCGGAACCCGGGCCGGATCAAAATAGGCATTGCCCGGAATGTAAAGCTGCGGTGGAAAACCATCGGCCAGGACATGAAAGGCTGGCAGTTCCCCATATTCTCCCTGCCTTGTTTCAGTGCGCTCTGGTTTGAGGGGCATTTACACCGGGTCATGAGGCGGTTCAACCGGCCCGTAAAAGGGGATGGAGGCAGTGAGTTTTTTACCTATATGAATCCGATGAGCTGGATCGGATGGATATACGTCTTCTGTGCCATCACCTGGGCCTTTATCGTCAGCCACCTGCTCATTTACCTGGCCCTGACGGGAGCCTGGTGCTGGTATGCGGGCCTGGATTTTATGGATTTTCAGAAGGATGTCATTACAGCCATAGCCCATTGGATGGAAAAATGGATGATCGCCGTGGAGAAGTGGCCTTAAACCTTAAACCTCATTCCCCGGTTTAATCCTCGTGCAATACCTACTCAACGACGAACTTCCCGTAATCCGTCCAGACTGGAAAGGCAACCCGCACGACGGCAAGCGCTTCCATTACATCCACGAGCCCTTCCAACCTTCCTACCGCAAGCTGCTGCGATGGCAGTTCAGCTCTAACCCCCCAAGGTGTGGCCAAAAAGACAGACGACTGGGCGCCCAAAACTGCTAAGCATGCGGATGCCCTGGAAGACAAAAGCCGGGACTTCATCATGCGGCTGGGCCACGCCAGTTTCCTGATACAGCTCAATGGCGTGCGCCTGCTTACCGACCCGGTGCTCTACGGCCTGCCCTTCCTGAAACGGCGGGTGCCCCTCCCCTTCCCCATCGAAAAACTTCGGGATATCGATTATTTGCTGCTCTCGCATGACCATCGCGACCACTGTGACAAGAAGAGTATTAAAAGGATTTTGGAGCACAATGCTCCGGGAAAGGTTCTGGCGCCGCTGAAAATGTCCCACGTCATTGGTTCCTGGGTGAGCGGCATCCCGGTAGAAGAAGCGGAAGGCCCATATACGGAACTAATATTGGTGTTATTCTGGTTCCCGGCTTTAATGCCGAACGTACTTTCTTCGGTAATCTCCAGATTCTGGCTCAGATAGTGGCAGATTTAATAAAAAGATACGCCAGGACTTAAATACAGGTTTCGAATTTAAAATTCAGCATATTTTGACAAAAAAAGTATTTTCTTGTACGGGCTGGGTACTATTTTGTTGCCCTTAAGCTAATTTTTCCTTCTTCGGCTTTAATTTTCTGCCTGAGGCCCTGGGCACCTATCTTTTTTTCAGCGATAAGGGCTACTTCCTGGCCGAACACCTGGTGATCAACTCCTACATTTACAGCTTTCAGACCGTCCTGTATATCGTTTTCATGCCCCTTGTCAAATTCGGAGAATGGATAGGCCTGCTTTTTGCCGGCCTGCTCGCGGCCTACACTTTTTGCGCTTACATTCGCACCTTCGAGCAGCGCCTGTGGCCGGGGGTGTGGAAGAGCATCGGCGCCTACTTTTTTTCCCAGGTAGCCTCCGGCTTTGTGCTCCTGATCATCGCCGCCATCGCCTGGCTATGGCTTTCTTTGTGAATTTTGATTACTTTTGGGCACTACGTTAAAACAAGCCTGACAAATAAAAGACAGCATGAAATCAGCCGTCGTATTCTGCGGAGCCAATACGGGCTCCAACTCCACTTACACCCAGGCCGCCCTGGAACTGGGCCAGGCTATGGCCCAACGCAATATCCACCTGGTATACGGCGCCGGCAAGGTAGGCCTGATGGGTGTGCTGGCCGATGCTGCCCTGCAGGCCGGGGGGGAAGTTACCGGCGTCATCCCTTTCTTCCTGCGCAAGAAAGAGGTTTGCCACGAAGGCCTCACTCACCTTTACGTGGTAGACAGCATGCACGAGCGCAAGATCAAGATGGCGCAGATGTCAGAAGCGGTCATCATGCTGCCGGGCGGCTACGGCACCCTCGACGAGGTGTTCGAAATGCTCACCCTGGCGCAGCTGGGCCAGGGCAAACACCCGGTGGGGGTACTTAATGTCAATGACTTCTACACCCCGCTCATCCAACAGCTGGCACTTATGGAAGAAGAAGGCTTCCTCAAGCCTGCTCACCGGCAATTGCTCCTCGTGGCCGACAACATCGAAGAGCTGCTCGACACTCTGGAACAGTACAAGGCCCCGCCCTCGGAAGGGAAATGGATAAAATTATAACGCTCCTCTCAGTAATTCAGGCCAGGAACCAACCATGTGGCTCCTCATCCGTTATAGATTAAGCTGGATTTATTACATAAATCCGGCCGTCCCTTTTTTAGCAAAAGACGGGGAAAATCTGTAATTTTGCACCTCATTTTCAAACACTTCAAACCAGCTATCAATGCAATCAGTAGATCAAAAGCTGAAATACAAAGTTAAAGATATCAACCTGGCGGACTGGGGCCGTAAAGAGATCGAACTGGCCGAAGCCGAAATGCCGGGCCTGATGGCCCTGCGGGAAAAGTACGGCAAGGACAAGCCTCTGCAGGGCGCCCGCATTGCCGGCTGCCTGCACATGACCATTCAGACCGCCGTGCTTATCGAAACGCTGGTCGAACTGGGCGCCGACGTGACCGACGCGGTGTTCTACCACAACCGGCCCATTGCCTACGAGTCCCTTCCCGTTGCGGAAGCGGCTGTCTTCACCAGTGCGTCGACCGTTCGGGCGTTTGTCGACTCGTTCGGCAAGCAGGGGCTTTCGGGGAAGCTGGCATGTGGCATCGGAGAACCGACCTGCCGCGTTGCGCGGGAACTCCTGGAAGGCGCGCAAGTCATACAGGCATCGACCGCCGACGTGTGCGGCTGCATTGATGCACTGGCCGGCAGGATCTGCGCAGACGCCGTTCGGCTTATGTCTTCAAACCGTTTCAGGGACGTAGAGTCATGAAGGGGAGTTTTGGCGAACGTGCGCCGACAGGCGGCCACCCCCGAGTTCGGCTCC
>CAYVVK010000340.1:0-4923 GCA_964454855.1 uncultured Phaeodactylibacter sp.
TTCCAGCTTTTTGGCCTGCGCCTCGTCTGCCAGCTGGCTAAAGGGGATGTCTTGCAGCAGGCCGCCCGGGTCGTAATGGTAGGCAGGCATTAGCGGCAGGGTGGAGCTCACCGCTTCTTCGCCGAGTATGTATTTCTGATTGGTATAGACGGTAAACTTTTTGGGATTGTCGGGAGATACCTCCACTTCCTTGATAAAGGACAGGTAGGCCCGGTAGGCGGGGGCCGGCACTTTGGGGTTCAGCGCCGTTTTCAGGGTGAAGGCATAGTCATGGCCGGTGACGGGGCTGCCGTTTTCCCAAACGGCATCTTCGTGGATCTCAAAGGTATAGGCCAGCCCTCCCCGGAAAGGGCCCTCCCCGATCTCGTTCACCTCCGGCCTGGCCTTGGCCAGCTGGGGGATGAGTTCCAGGGATTCGGGGTCGATATACAGCAGGTAGAGAAAAATGCCCTGATGCACGATGCGGGAATAAAGGCTGGTGGACAGGACGGGGTTCAGCCGGTCAGGCTCGGCATCCAGCTGCAGGACGGCTTCGCCTGCAGGCCGGCCGAGATCATAGCTGGTGGTTTCTCCGGAATTCTGGGAAGGCTTGTTTTTGCAAGATGCTGACGTCATTAAAAGCGCCATTATACCGCACAGTAATACAAAAATCGGTTTCATTGATTGGATTGTTGTGTTTGTAAATCTGGGAATCTGCGGCTACAGATATCCTTAAATGGGTTTATTTTAGGCTGCGGGGAGAAGGGCTACTTCGGCACTACATCTCTTTTGATGAAATTGTTGACAAAGAAGCCCGGCCGGCGAGCCGAGGTTTTCGCTTCAAAACGCTTGGAAATGGCAATGCGTTCCAATGGGACGAACAGGAATATATAAGGTTGCTCCTCGTAAATGATCTCCTGAAATTCCTTATAGAGCTGTTGGCGTTTCTTCTCGTCCAGCGTCACCCTGATCTCCTCTATGATACGGTCTGCCTCGGCACTGGAGAAACTGACGCGGTTGCTGCCGTCGGGAGTGTCGCTTTCCGTGTGCCACAACTGCTTGGGGTCGTCCAGTGTGGGGTCCTGGCCCCAGGCGGCGGAGTACATTTCGTAGTTGCGCTGCTTGGAGTCATTGATGAGGACGGTAAATTCCAGCGCGACGATGTGGACGTTTATGCCGGCTTTGCGGGCATTGTCCTTAAAGAGCAGGGCAGAATTTTCGGCAAAATCGGTTGTGCTGATCTTGTACTCTATTTCCATTTCCACTCTTTCTCCCTCTATCTCCTTGTCCACGATGCCGTTCCCATTGCTGTCTTCCCAGCCGGCTTCGGCCAGCAGGGCCCTGGCTTTTTCGGGAGAGAAGGGGATGGGTTCCAGCCCTTTGTGGTAATAGGGTTTGGTAGGATGGAAAGGGCCTACCGTACGTTCGGCCAGCCCGTAGAAGAGGTTGTCGATCAGTTCCGGCACGTTAACCAGGTGGGCCAGGGCGCGGCGCACCCGCTTATCCCTCAGTTTGGGGTCTTTATTGTTCAAGCCTACATAATAGTACACCATGGAGGCCGGGGTGTGAAACTCGTACAGGCCGGTGGCCAGTTCATTTTCCCGGAGGCCTACAAAATCCTTGGCGTTGATCTGGCTGGCGACGTCGACCTGCTGGTCCTTCAGGGCAGTTACGGTGGCAGCAGGGTCGGAAATGATCCGGAAGATGAGCTTTTCGGGATGAGCCTGCAACAGAGGGTACTGCTCTGCAAGCTGGCCGCCCCACCAGTTTTCCTTGCGCTGGAGCACGATCTCCTGGCCGGTTTCCCATTTCACGAATTCGTAGGGCCCGGGGCCGGCGATGAAACCTTTCTCCCGGGAGAACTTAGGGGAGTTGAAGGCGTCGGCAAATTGCTGCAGGGCCGGGGCTTCCTTTGCCAGGCGGGCCGCGCTTTCGGGTGCGGCCAGCTCTTCGACCGTGAACGGGGCCATGAGCCCTTCCGGGTCGTATACCTGAGGGGGCAGAATGGGCAGGTTGCTCACTGCCGCTTCCCCGAGGATGTATTTCCGGCTGGTAAGCACGGTGAATTTCCTGGGATTGTCCGGGTAGGTTTCCAGGCCGGCAATGTAATCGAGATAGGCGCGCAGGTGAGCAGCATTGACCTTGGGGTTGAACAGCACCTTCAGGGTGAATTCCATGTCTTTGGCGGTGATGGGGGAACCGTCATCCCAGCGGGCTTCATCCAGCAGCTCAAAGGTATAGGCCATGCCTCCGGCATATTCGCCCTCGGTAATTTCCCGGATCTCGGGGCGGCTCTTGGCCAGTTGGGGGGTAAGCTCCAGGGTCTGCGGGTCGAAGTGAAGCAGGTAGAGGAAGATCTGTTCATTGATGGCGCGGGCGTAGACGTTGGTGGAGAGCATGATATTGAGCCGGTCAGGCTCTGCCGACAGGCGGGCGCGTACGATATTGTCATTGTTTTTAAAGGTTACGGCCTGGCTTTCCCCTTCCGCAGGCTGGTCCGGCCCGCAGGATGGAAATACCAGTAAAAGGAGAAGGGCAATGAAGGTAAGAAAGCTGAATGAACGATGGTGGATCATAATGCTATGGGACTTTTTTGGTGTGTGATAGCTTCAGATAAGATTGCCTAAATTAATGGATTTGGGCAGCAAATAAAAAAAAAATTTCTGAAGCCGGGCCAGCTGTCAAAGGCCGGGCGGGTGAACCTTGCTATTCTGCCATTGTTTTATGCTAAAGTATTCAATATATGTCAACAGTTCTGATAGCGGGCGGCAGCGGCCTGATCGGCAGCCGCCTGAGCGAGGCCCTGAAGGGCAAAGGGCTCGAAGTGCTGCACCTCAGCCGCCGCAAACGCCCGGATGCCGAATTTACCACTTACCAATGGGACATCGACAAGGGCTTCGTCGAAGAAGAAGCCATTCGCAGGGCCGATTACGTCATTAATGTTTCGGGCGCCGGCATTGCCGACAAGCCCTGGACGCAGAAGCGCAAGGAGGCCATCGTCAGCAGCCGGGTGGATGGCAACAGGCTACTGCGCAGCGAATTCGAACGCCTCGGCCACAAACCCAGGGCCTTTCTCTCCAGCGCGGCTGTTGGTTACTATGGCGGCCGCGGCGACGAGTGGCTGGATGAAACGGCCGAGCCCGACACGGGCTTCTATTCCGAGAGCTGCATCGCCTGGGAGGAATCCATTATGGAGATGAAAGAAGAGGCAGGCATCAGGACGGTTGCTTTCCGCCTCGGAATCGTACTTTCTACTCAGGGCGGAGCGCTGGAAAAGATACTCCTTCCTTTCCATTTTTTTCTCGGCACTTACTTCGGCAACGGGCAGCAATGGTACAGCTGGATACACATCGACGATGTATGCCGCATGTTTGCCTATGCCATGGAGAACGAACAGATGGAAGGTATTTACAATGGGGTGTCTCCCCATCCGGTGACCAACAAAAAACTGGTCGAGGAGCTGAAACACGCCCTGGATAAACCCGCGCTCGTCATGCCTGTTCCGGCGATAGCCCTGCGGCTGGCCATGGGCGAGATGGCGGATGTCATTCTCAGCAGTGCTCGGGCGAGTTCCCAAAAACTGGAGCGCGCGGGCTTTGAGTTCGGCCATCCCGATCTGCCGGAAGCCCTGAAGGATCTGCTGGAGAAGAAGAAGTGAGCCGGCTTCCTACGGCCGGAATACTTCGATCTCGTGCCGGCTCACTACCAGGTCTGTGAATTTCCCTTTGAAACGGGTAGCCTTAACGATGTGGTTATCGATCCAGTGGTAGTTGCCTCCCCGCGGTTTATTCATCAGCATGGAGTGGTACCTGAAGCCGTTCTTTTTTAACCACTGCTCCGTGATGGGGCGGTGCTCTTCCGTGCGCGAGGTGAAGAAAGTGATGATGTGCCCCTCATCGTACCATTTGTTGATGATCTTCAGCGCATCCGGATAGGGCAGCACGCTCCTCATACGTTCGGGTTCTTCATTGGGAATATCATCGCAGACCGTGCCGTCGATGTCTATCAGGAAGTTTTTAACTTCTTCCGGTAGGCGGGGGCTGATCCGTTCTCCTTTTGGGTTGTAGGCTGCCTTTATTTTTTGGTCATTTGCGCTCATACAAAAAAAGAGGTTTAGATTATGGCAAGGCTATGGAATAGCCGAATGCTCGAGGTTGAAAAAAAATTAATTATACAAGCCTAACAAAGAAAATGCCAATTGGTTGCTATCCAGGCAGTTGCCGATGGGCGGCCCGTTTTTGGTTCAGGTTGGGAAAATTAGGTGGATGTAACCTTTTGGGGGGGCTCCGGGAAGAAAAGGCCCGGGCCTAGAATTTAATATACTCCCGGGGGTCTAAGGGTTTTCCGTTATGCCAGAGCTCAAAGTGCAGGTGGGGCCCGCTGGATAGGGTGCCGGTATTGCCGATAATGGCTACGGCTTCTCCTGCTTTGACAAAGCTGCCTGCTTTTTTCAACAGTATGGAATTGTGTTTGTAGAAAGTTATGGTGTTATTGTCATGCTGGATGCCGATGGTGTTTCCGGTCTCCATCGTCCAGTCGGAAAAGAAAATGTAACCATCCTTGGCGGCTTTGATGGCCGTATTTTTTGCGGCCAGCACATCCACGCCGAAGTGTTTTTCATCGGCGTCGAAACCGGAGGATATCTCTCCGCGTACCGGCGCGTAGAAATACATCTGTTCCAGAGAAATATTGCGGGGAGAAAAGTTGGTGGCCCGGGACCGGCGGGCAGCTTCGCCGATTTCCTGTAGTTCCATTTCCTGCCGCAGCTGTTCTTCCTCCTCGGAGCGTTCGGCGGTATTCATTGAATCGCTGCTTACGGTGGATTTGGGCACGTCGTCCTCCGTTTCCACATCTCCCACCAGCACACTCCTGAAGTTGCTGGAGAATTTTTCCTGAGCTTCCAGCTTTTTCTGAAGTACCTGGACCTCGCGGTACATCTCCTCT
>CAYVVK010000340.1:4933-7088 GCA_964454855.1 uncultured Phaeodactylibacter sp.
TGCCGCAGGGGGGTGAAGGCAACGGCCAGCACGACCAACAGGGCAACCAGCACCAGAAGGGTACTCACAAAAATATATACATTGAGCAAAGTCAGGCGGTAGGAGCCCACTTCCTCAAAGGTCTCGTTATTCATCACTACCAGGCGGTAAGTGTGTCGAAGCTGTCGCTTGGCCTTCTCCCACCTGCTCGGTGCACTGTCGTTGTCCGCTGCCATTAGGACTTTTCTGTTTCGTTGGTTCAAAGGGCGCTTGCCTGCCGTCTGCCTTCGGTAAAAAAGGCGCTACATGGAAATACGTCCTTTGAAGTCTTTATAGAATAAAATAATTTTGCGTTTCAACGTTTATATAACGTGGTAGCCGGCCAAATAGATTATACGGCAGCTACATAAAAAAAGACAGCCCGCAAGTAACTGGCTCACAAAGTTATACCTACAATCCATAGGTTTGCAAGAAAAAAGTGTTATTTCTTCTTAAAAAAGCAAGGATTTTGAAAAAGATAAATAAGGTGTTGATCGTTCTGGCTACCCTGGCTCTGGCCTGGGGCTGCACTACTCAGAAAAGCCGCAGTGACATCTCGGCCCTGGGAGAACTTTACCACAATACCACGGCTCATTATAATGGCTATTTCAATGCCGACGAATTGCTGACGGCCAGCCGGGAACTCCTGGCCGAACAGCAACAGGATAACTACACCAGGTTGCTGCCCATGTACCCATACGTGGCCGTGGAGAACGCCCAGGCTCAGGCCGGCAACCTCGACGAGGCCATCAAGAAAGTCACGGTAGTGGTCAACCTCCACCCATACAGCAAGTGGGTGGACGATTGCTACCTGCTGGCCGGCAAGGCCCAGTACCTTAAAAAAGACTATGAAGCCGCCGAAGAGACCTTCCGCTACCTGGTTGCGGAATACAGCCCGGAGAAGATGAAGGAGCGCGAAAAAGTGAGCAAGGCCGATAAAAAGGTGAAGAAGAAAAAGAAAAAGCGCAAATCTTCTCGAAAGAAGAAAGTGAAAGGCGGCAAGAAAACCAAAATGGACAAGAAGCGTGCAAAAGCACTGAAGAAATACCAGAAAGCCGTCAAAAAGGCCAAGAAAAAAGGCGGTAAGGCACCGGCAAAGCCCGATATCCTGAAAAGAGACAGGGATAAAGAGGAAGAGGGGCTGAAAGAAGACGAAACGATCTCCATTGCTGAGGAGGAAGAGGAAAAAGCTGCCGATGAGGGCGGCCAGGACGATGGCTTCCTCAAGCACCGCCCCGCTTTCCAGGAAGGTATGCTCTGGCTGGCCCGCACGATGATCGAGCGCGACAACTACGATGCGGCCATGCTCTACATCTCGGAGCTGGAAAGGAACGCCGATACGTACTCGGATATTCTGGGAGAACTGGAGGCGGTGAAGGCCTACTACCACATTCATCGCGGCGATTACGTGCGGGCCCTGCCAGCCCTGGAAAATGCCATCGATGCCGAAAAAGACAGAAAACGGCGCGCCCGCTACGCTTATATTATGGCGCAGATCTTCCAGATGCAGGGCAACGGGCAGGGCGCCTATGCTTCCTTCCGGCAGGCGCTCCGAGCCAAGCCGGGTTACGAAATGGAGTTCAACTGCCGCCTCAATATGGCCCAGAACGCCTGGGCCAGCGGCGCCGGCCCCTCTATGGAAGCCCGGGCCAACCTGGAAAAGATGCTCAAAGACCCGAAAAATGACGAGTACCAGGATCAGATCTACTATGCCCTGGCGCAGATCGCCCTCAAGGAAGGCGAGCGAGAGGAGGCCATCAAGAACCTGAAGCTCTCCCTGCAGAAGAACCAGCAGAACCAGGCTCAGAAAACAGAATCCTATCTCACCCTGGCCCGCCTGTTTTATGAGGGGGAAGAGTACGTTCCCGCGAAGAATTACTACGACAGTACCCTGCAGGTAATGGCCGATACCGATGAGCGCTACGGAGAAGTGCAGCGCCTGAGCACCAACCTGGAAGACATCGCGAAAAACATCCTCGTCATGCAGCTGCAGGACAGCCTCCTGCGCATCAGCCAGATGAGCGAGGCGGAAAAGGCAGCCCTGGCGCTGAAAATCAAAAAGGAAGAAGATGAGCGCCGCCGCCAGGCCATTGCCGCCAAGGCCAATAACGCCAGCCAGGCCGGCAACCGCTTCGCT
>CAYVVK010000341.1:0-7072 GCA_964454855.1 uncultured Phaeodactylibacter sp.
AGTAGGCCTGATCACCGCCGCTCAGAAATCGGGCTTGCCCCTCTTTTATGGCAGCTACCCCATTACGCCCGCCTCGGAGATCCTCCACAACCTATCCGGGCACAAGAACTTCGGCGTGCGCACCTTCCAGGCGGAAGACGAGATCGCGGCCATCTGCGCGGCCATCGGGGCTTCCTACGGAGGCAACCTGGCGGTAACGGGCACTTCCGGCCCGGGCATGGCCCTGAAAACGGAGGCCATGGGCCTGGCGCTCATGCTGGAACTGCCCCTCGTCATCTGCAATATTCAGCGCGGCGGCCCGTCGACGGGGCTGCCCACCAAAACAGAACAGTCGGACCTGCTGCAGGCCCTCTACGGCCGCAACGGCGAGAGCCCCCTGCCTGTTATTGCCGCCAAATCTCCTGCCGATTGTTTTGAAGTGGCCTTGGAGGCCTGCCGCATCGCCCTGCAACACATGACCCCGGTCATCCTGCTGAGCGACGGCTACATTGCCAATGGCGCCGAACCCTGGAAATTTCCCCGGTCCGCTGATATTCCGGAAATTAAAACGGAATTCAAAAAAGCACCGGAAAATGGCGAAACCTTCCTGCCCTACGATCGCGATGAGCGCTATGTGCGCGAATGGGCCATCCCCGGAACACCCGGCCTGGCGCACCGCATCGGCGGGCTGGAGAAGCAGGCCGGCACCGGCGATGTGTCTTACGATCCGGCTAATCACGAATACATGGTAAAAGTCCGGGAAGCAAAGGTGGAAAAGATCGCCGACTTCATTCCCGAACAGGAGCTATCCGCCGGCCCGGAAAAAGGAGAGGCGCTGCTACTCGGCTGGGGCTCTACCTACGGAGTCATCAAATCGGTAACTGAAGAACTGCTGGAAGAGGGCCACCTGGTGGCGCACGCGCATCTGCGGTATCTGCGCCCACTGCCCCGAAACCTGGAAGCTTTGCTGGGCCACTACGACAAGGTATTCGTACCGGAGATCAACAACGGGCAGCTCTCAAAACTCATCCGCGAGAAGTTCCTCATTGAGGTGATACCGTATAATAAAATCCAGGGGGTGCCGATCACCAAATCGGAACTGAAGGGTTTTGCGAAGCAGAACCTGAAATAAGTGCCTGGGCGATTGTTAGATTGCTAAATTGTTAAATTGTTTCTGTCCTGGCACTCAAGGCCAATAATGAATTGAACCACCGAACCATGTCAACAATAACCAACCGAGAAATTAAACCCACGGCGAAGGACTTTGCGAGCGCCCAGGACGTACGCTGGTGCCCGGGTTGCGGCGATTACTCCATACTCAAGCAGGTGCAGTCTGTCTTTGCCGAACTGGGCCTGGGCCGCGACCAGGTGGCCATCATTTCCGGTATCGGCTGCTCTTCGCGCTTTCCCTATTATATGGAAACCTACGGCATGCACTCCATCCACGGCCGGGCGCCGGCAGTGGCCTCCGGCCTGAAAATGGCCAATCCGGATCTGCACGTCTGGGTGATCACCGGCGATGGCGACGGCCTGTCGATCGGCGGCAACCACCTGCTGCATTTGCTGCGCCGAAACTTTAATGTCAACGTCCTGCTGTTCAATAACGAGATCTACGGCCTGACCAAGGGGCAGTATTCTCCGACCTCCGAGGAAAATAAGATCACCAAATCCACTCCGCTGGGCTCTCTGGACCATCCCGTCAACCCACTGGCCTTCGCCCTGGGCGCCGACGGCAGCTTCGTGGCCCGCTCTATGGACCGCGACCCCAGCCACCTGAAGGAGATGATCCGCCGTTGCCACGATTATCATGGAACTTCCTTCCTGGAGATCTACCAGAATTGCAATATCTTCAACGATGGTGCTTTTTTTACTTTTACCGATAAGGAGACCAAGCCGGAAACTGCCCTCTTCCTCGAGCATGGCCAACCGCTGCGCTTCGGCAAGGATATGGAGAAGGGCATCCGCCTGGACGGCCTGCGGCCGGTGGTGGCCGACCTGGAAAAAGACGGCTTCTCTCCCGACGACCTCTGGATACACGATGAAACGGACATCTACAAGGCTCAGGCTCTGGCACGCTTTTTTGACGATCCCCGCGAGCGGCAAAAGCATTATCTACCGCGGCCCTTCGGTGTGCTTTTCGCCAAAGAGCGGCTGACTTATGAGGAAGAACTCCACGCCCAGTTGAAAAAGGCCGTCGGCCAGCAAGGCGAAGGCGATCTCGACCAACTGCTGGCAGGAGGGACGACCTGGGAGATCAAATAAGCCATCATCGGGGGCCGCAGCCTAATTGTCAAGCTTTTGTTAAATAGCCGGAGGCGGGGAAGCTGATCGCAGGCTTTATGTACCTTTCTGCAAAGTATTGGCTATACCTTATCTTTGCAGAAAATTTGAACACATGATGAAAAGGATTTTTCAACTAAGCCTGCTGCTCCTGGTACTGCTCTTCGCCTTCCAGCTGGACAGCTACGGCCAGCGCGGAAAGAAGGGTTCCGAGGTCGATAAGTACTTTGACGAGAGCGGCGGGTTCAGCCATCGCCTGTGGTATGGCGGTGGTTTTACCATCGGTTTTAGCGGAGACAATATCTCCAGCATCTTTCAGGTAGGCGTATCTCCCATGGCGGGCTTTAAGGTAACGGAAGAGTTCTCCGTAGGGCCCCGCGTTTCCCTGCTCTACCTCCTCTACCGGGCCGAAACCTTTACCCCTGATGGGGTAGAATCGACCAATATCTTCAACTATGGCGTGGGCGCCTTCGCCCGCTATAAGGTCTTCAACTCCATATTCTTCCACCTGGAGTACGGCTTTGACAACGAAGTGCAAACCATCAATTACAACCCCAACAGCAGAGAGTGGGAAACCGGCCGCAGCCTGCAGAACAATGCCTTTATCGGCGGCGGTTTTAACGACGGCACCGGCATCTGGGGCTATGAGATCTACCTGCTGTACAACGTCCTGCAGGAAGATAGCCGCCTGGAACTGCCCTTTGATTTCCGCTTCGGCATTACCTACAATTTCTAAGTTGAAGGCCGCTGCTATTATCCCGCCGGCCCCATCAATGCTGTGGAAGAGCACTCCCGCGAAGTGCGCTTTCGTTGCGCTCCCAATCCTGCCGGGGAGTATCTGGAAGTGATCTGGGAAGGGGTGGCGCCAGCTTCCCCGGCCGCTTATCAGGCCGTTGGCGCCGATGGCAGGGTTTACCTGCAGGTGAATGTGGAGGGGCTGCGGCAGCAGATCGGCCTGCAGGGCCTCCCTCCCGGCTGGTATGTGCTGCGCCTGCTGGGCGACGGGACAGCCGCAGCTGTACCTTTTCTGAAGCACTGACAAAGAAAAACGCCCCTCCGATCTTTCGGAGGGGCGCTTTTTATGGTTGACAAGCTTTAGCCGCTTACGGCCTTGCCACCAGGAATTTTTTCGCTTTGATCTCCCGGCCATTGTGTAGGTAGATGATGTACAGGCCGCCACTGTAGTGGGCTACCTCTACCTCATAACGATTCTCTCCCATAGCTGATGGTACGCGCTCGGTGTTTACCATACGGCCCGTTCCGTCGAGGATCTGCAGGGTGCTCACCGGCTCGGCGGCTTCGCCCAGCTCGAAGGAAACGATGATGCGTTCCACGGCGGGATTAGGCGCCACATTCAGCTCGTAAATGAGGGCCGGCTGAGCCGCAAGCGGCCCTTCGCCCGGCGCCAGGCCGGGATCATCGGTGCGGTTGATGGTGACAAAGTTGTCAGACAGGCTCCAGCAGTCATCCGTTAGTGCCACTTCAGCAGCATTATCACCTGCCTGGGCGATGATGTCTCCGGTGTATGACAGGCCCCAGACGCGGCAAATGCCCGGTTCTGCACCCTCAAAGTCCTGGGTGTCGCCTTCCATGATGGTGAGGATGTTATTGTTGTCATCCGTCACCACGAAGGTGAAATTGGAATTGGACGCACCAGTGCTGGCAAAGGTGATCTCATCGGCTTCTCCGTCTCCTACTACTACGTCCACTTCTTCCAGCCCGTCGATGGTCGTGACCATTCCGCCTACCGGCACATCGCGGATCACTGTGATGAAGTTGCTGGACAACATGAAGCAGTCTTCAGAGACCGGCACTTCCATAATATTATCCATGAAACCCAGGGTAATGGGCCCGGCGAGGGAAACCCCCCAGATCCGGAACTCATTGACGCCGGCGCCTTCAAAGTCGATCACGTTGCCTTCCACATCGTCTACGATCACCTCGTTGTTGCGGTTGGTGATCAGGTAGCGGTAGGGGAGGCCCACCGTGCTGGTATTGGAAAGCACGGCCACATCCGGAACGCCATCGCCGGCGCATTGGTAGATGGTGTCCTGTCCGGAAGACTCGGCGATCTCTCCACCGTCAGTTTCCGGGCCGCGGCTTACGCTGACGGCGTTGGCGGTCAGTTCGAAGCAGCTGCCGGAATAATTGGCGATGCCGGCCAACTCCCCGGCTACCTCATTAAGGATGCCGGCATAAGACAGGCCGTACACCTTGTACAGGTCTACATCCAGCGTACTGAAATCAATGGTTAGGCCTTCATCTATCACCTCCAGGATCATGTCGCTGTCATCAGTCAGTACAAGGGCATAGGCATTATCGGAAGTGCTGGTGCTGCTGAAGCTCACCTGGCCGTCTTCCGGGCCAATGCATACCTGTATATCGTTCTCTCCGTCGGCCGTAGTGACCTGGCCGGCTTCGGGAAGGTCCCTTCGGATGGTAAGGAAGTTCTCCGCCAGGGTATTGCAGCCGTCAGACAACTGGGCCGTATTGATGTTCTGGCCAATGTCGAGCAGAAGGGTGCCGGTGTAGGATACGCCATAGACCCTGGCCACGCCGGGCCCGGCCACCTCAAAGTCGAAGATCTGGCTGGCGGGCAGGAATCCCAGCACGATGCCGCTTTCGTCCGTGATCGGGAAAGCATAGCTGGCGCTGGTGGCGCTGGTAGTCGTAAAGAATTCCAGCACATTGGGCTGGCCATCGCCCACACAGAGGCTGATGTCATCTACACCTACGCCTACATCCGTGAAGATGGTGCCGCCGTCCACACCGGTAGCGTTTATCTCGATGAAATTATCTGTCAGGTCAAAACAATCGGTAGACAGTTCCACATCGAAGATGTTGTCACCGGGAATGGTGACCGGAGAACCGGTGTACGACAGGCCGTAGATGCGGTAGGTGCCGGGTACGGCATTGCCGAAATCAAAAGAGGCCTCGGAAATCGCGCTGACCAGGAAGTCATTCTCATCCGTGACCAGGAACAGGGTATTGTTGTCGGAGAATCCTTCCAGGAAGTAAGACACGGTATCGGGGATGCCGTCGCCTACGCAGATGTCAATACTTACCGGCCCGGCTTCCGTAGCGATCGTCCCGGCTTCAGGAGACTGCCGGACTACCGTGATGAAGTTATCAGACAGGTCGAAGCAATCGTCAGACAAGTCCACCTCAGCGGCATTGTCACCTACTTCCGCGGTGATATTACCGGTGTAGGCCAGGCCCCAGATGCGGCAGGTGCCGGCAGGGGCGCCGTCAAAGTCGAAGGTGTCGCCTCCGGGCAGGTCAAGAATGTTATTTTCATCATCGGTGATGACGTAAGTATACAATCCTGCGGTTCCTGAACTGTCTGCCATCACCAGGTCCGGAGAGCCGTCACCCGGGCAGGTGAAACGGATGGTTTCGCCATTAGGCATGGCTACCGTACCGCCTTCCGGTACCTCGCGAATGACGGTGATGAAGTTATCGGACAGGTCGAAGCAGTCGTCAGATAAAGCTACTTCCGCAGCATTGTCTCCCACTTCAGCGGTAATATTTCCGGAATAGGCCAGGCCCCAGACGCGGCAGGTGCCGGCAGGTGCGCTGTCGAAGTCATTGGAATCACCCTCCGGCAGGGCCAGGATTACATTGTTCTCGTCCGTGATCACATAGGTGTACAGGCCGGAAGTGCCGCTGCTGTCGAACATCACGATATCGGCCACTCCGTCTCCGGGGCAGGTGTAGGCGGTGGTTTCGCCATCGGGCGTGGATACCGTACCGCCTTCCGGCACTTCGCGGATAACCGTGATGAAATTGTCAGACAGGTCAAAGCAGTCATCAGACAAGTCCACTTCGGTGGCATTATCGCCTACCATGGCCGTGATATTTCCGGTGTACGCCAGGCCCCAGACCCGGGCAATACCGATACCAGCCTGGTCGAAGTCCTGGAAGTCTCCTTCCGGCAGGGCCAGGATGTTGTTGTTGTCATCTGTTACTACATAAGTGTAGAGGGCAGTAGTACCCATGCTGTCGAAGCGTATGATATCGGCCATGCCGTCACCCGGGCAGATGGCCACTTCCGTTTCTCCATCTTCGGTGGCCACGGTGCCGCCTTCGGGAACCTGCCGGAGTACGCTGATGAAGTTATCGGACAGGTCGAAGCAATCGTCCGTAAGGGCTACGGCCGTGGCGGTATCGCCTACGGTAGCGGTGATGTTCCCGGTGTAGGCCAGGCCCCAGACGTGGCAGTTGCCCTCGCCGGCTACGTCGAAGTTGGCGAAGTCCTGAGGGTCGGCAAATCCTAAGATGACATCGGCATTATCCGTGATCACATAGGTATAAGGCCCGGAAGAAGTGCCGGTGCTGTCAAAATAGACCAGGTCGGTAAGGCCGTCGCCGGGGCAGATCAGCACCTCCGTCTCACCCTCTTCCGTAGATACGGTGCCGCCCTCAGGCGTTTCGCGCACTACGGTGATGAAGTTGTCGGACAGGTCGAAGCAGTCGTCCGTCAGGGCTACGGCAGAAGCCGTGTCGCCAACCGCAGCGGTGATGTTCCCGGTGTATGCCAGGCCCCAGACGCGGCAGGTGCCGGCGGGGGCTCCGTCGAAGTCATTGGAGTCTCCGGCGGGCAGGCCGAGGATGACGTTGTTCTCATCGGTGATCACGTAGGTGTACGGCCCGGCAGAGGTGCCGGTGCTGTCGAACATGACGATGTCGGCCATACCATCACCGGGGCAGGTGTACACGGTGGTTTCGCCGTTGGGCATGGCCACGGAGCCGCCTTCGGGCGTTTCGCGCACTACGGTGATGAAGTTGTCGGACAGGTCGAAGCAGTCGTCCG
>CAYVVK010000342.1:0-7072 GCA_964454855.1 uncultured Phaeodactylibacter sp.
AATAAAGCGTTTCAGGCTCTACTGCCGAAGCAGTATACGTAAACTAAATCTGTCCGCCTACTTACTCCTGCGTACTCACCTTCAGCTGGTCCGTACGAAAGGGCACGGCAGGCAGGCCGGCCTCGTTGTAGAGGTCAAGCTCTCCGGGATTATCGGACCAGGCATAGCGCACATATTTAGGGTCCGGCACCTCTTCACTGTACACCAGCACGGTATTGTCTTGGCTGATCTGTGCTTTGGCGCGGTAGAATTCCCCATCGGCGCCGGCTATGGAGAAGCCCCGCAGCCATTTCAGGCCATGGCGGCTGATGAGTTGCCGGCCGGTGTGGTTGAAGTACAACCGTATCTTGTCGCCTTCATTTTGCTGGGCTTTAAAGACCGGCCCGCTGTATTGGAGCTCCTCGCCGTAAACCAGAGCGCGGGCGGCCAGTGCCAGGCGGTGCCCCACTTCCTGCTTATTTCGGGGATGGATATCGTCCGCTTCGCCGATATCGATGGCTACGGCCATGCCGGTATTGGGTTCTTCCAGGGCTTTGCTTTGAGATTCCCTCAATTCCGCCCAGTCGCTTTCCCCGGGCTCCTCCTTTTCCGCTTTGAAGTTGGCCAATTGTACAAAAAGAAAGGGGAAATCGCCCTGCTCCCATTGCCTGCGCCAGTCGCGGATCAGCAGGCGGAAGCGTTTGCGGTACTGGTAGGCGGCGTAGGCATTGGATTCTCCCTGATACCAGATTGCACCGCGGATGCCATAGGGAATGAGGGGGTGGATCATGCCGTTAAACAGCAGGGAGGGCAGGCTGTTGGGCCCCACCATGGGCGGCCGTTCCGGCAACTCATCCGTTCCGATGGCGTATTGCCACTCCCCGGCAAGGGGAATTTCCCGGCTGGCGGTAACAACTTTCAGTTGTCCGGGTTTTCCCCACAGGCCACCTCCGCCACCGGTATCGACCACGCGTACGGTAATGGTATTTTTACCTTCCCTCAGAAAATCGAGGGGTATGGGATACACCCGGTTTTTATCGTATTCCTGCGTGGTTTTGCCTACTGCCCTGCCATTGATGAAAGTGACGTCGCTATCATCGATGGGCCCCAGGTGGAGGGCCACCGGTTCATCCAGTTCGGCAGCTTCCAGGGAGAAGGTGCGCTTGAACCAGACGGCGCCGTCCAGGCCATTCAGGCCGGCCGTTTCCCAGGTTTGGGGCAACTTCATGCTTTCCCAATCGCTCCAGTTATAGTCTCTGTCGTACCATTCCTCCTCCAGGCCTTTATCCTTTTCATCGATGCCCGCCGCCCATTCCACCAGGGCCTGCTCCATCTTTTCCAGTTCCTTTTCCAGGCCCATATCTTCCATGTTTTCCATCACGGCCCTCATCTTTTCATCCTCGGCGAAGGCCTCCTGGCTCGTCCAGGTTTCCACCACCGTACCTCCCCAGGTAGAATTGATCAGCCCAATGGGCACATCCAGTTTT
This sequence comes from uncultured Phaeodactylibacter sp., assembly GCA_964454855.1. Taxonomy (GTDB): domain Bacteria; phylum Bacteroidota; class Bacteroidia; order Chitinophagales; family Saprospiraceae; genus CAYVVK01. The sequence continues at coordinate 1,467 of CAYVVK010000342.1, forward strand.
TCCCGCAGCTGCCGGCCGAAGAAGTAGCCCACGGCTGAGAAATCGGCTACCGTTTCCGGGCTGCAAGGCTTCCAGCCGTCTGCCGGGATGGCATCCAGGGGCCGGGCGGCCATGGTTCTTTCCACAGTAAAGAGGCGGATATCGGGATATTGGGCACTGGCGATCTCCTCCTCGGCATTATTGGACCGGCTGACCGGCCACTCCATGTTCGACTGGCCGGAGCAGAGCCAAACTTCTCCTATCATGACATCCTGCAGGCGCACAGTAGAATCTTCGCTTACAACTGTCAGTTCGTAGGGGCCTCCGGCTTCCAGTTCCGGCAGGCTCGCCCGCCATTCTCCCTGCTTGCCGGCGCGGGTTTTCACCTCCTCTTCCCCGAGTTTAATGGTGAGTGTTTCTCCGGGCGCCGCCTGGCCCCAGATTTTGATGGGCTGCTTGCGCTGCAGCACCATGTGGTTGGTGAACAGGCGGGGCAGGCGGAGCTGGGCCAGTACGGCCTGGCTGCTCAGAAGAATAAACAAAACAGCAAACAGTGTTGAAGTGCATCGTGTCGGAAATTGAAGTGGCATGATCGGATTTTTTTGCAGTTTAAAAGTAACATTCAGCACGGGTTAAAAGTAACCCTAAAGCAAAATTTTCCAGGATTTTTTCGCTTCCATCCCCTCTCAGGCCCTTTTCGATGGCTGATGCCCCTCCAAACAAGCTCTCAGGCTTACCAAGCTACTAAATTAAAAACAGTAAACTAAAACCCACTGAAGATCAACACCCTGGATACACTCAAGGCTTATTCTTCCCATCTTTGTTTTCCAGTATCGCGGAATAAATATTATCTTTAAGCCTAATAACCACTTTAAACCAATCTGAAGCTAAGCAGGCACAACTGCAAGAAGTTGCGGATTATCCTTCCTTGGGAGTAGAAAACTCAACTTTAGCCCCCGGAAGAACTCCAGGTGAATGAGCTGATGAATTGCCCCGGGGATGATCCGCAACTTGAACTACTTAACGAATTGTAATCCTAAAAGCAATGACAATTAGAAAAACCTTCCTTTTGCTGCTGGCGTACAGCATCTTAACTTCCGTTTACGCCCAAAACACAAATTCCGTTTGCAACCAGGCCCAGGCCGTGGAACTCAAATCTCCGGCCTCCTGCCCCACCGACTTTCCCAGTACCGTAACGGATACTTTCGCGCTCAGTAATGAAGGCGTGGTGTCGGAGGAGGTTTTTCCCAGCATTCCATCCTGTGATGGGAGCCAGGCATTGCCCGCCAGCAGTGCCCCGCTCTGGTTTCGCTTCCGCCCAACAGGAAACAGCCTGCACATACAGCTGAGCGGTGGGCTGCAGTATCCCAACCTGGTGCTCTTCGAAAGCAATAGCGGCAGCTGCGATGACATGTACGCCATCGCCTGCGCTTCCGACAGCAGCCGCACCGCTCTGTCAGCCACGGTAGACCCGGAGCGGGTGTATTACCTGCTGGCCAGCGGCGGCGGCCCTGATGACCAGGGCAAGTTCGAACTTGTTGTTTCCAGCACCAACCAGTGCAATACCTGCGTCCGCCACCGGCAGGGGCACTTCACCGCCAGCCCGGGGCCTGTGAACGGCACCTACCAGGGCGGCGAGCGCGTGCAGATGTGCTACGTCGTCAGCCTCTGGAACGCCAGCGCTACCAGCGAGCGGCTGCACGCCCTGGAGCTGGACTTCGGCCCCGGCTGGGACGAATCAACTCTGGAGATATCGCTGCCTTCCTCCTGCTCCTCCGAAGGCAGCTGGGGCTTCTTCGATTCCTGGCAGGGCCAGGCCAGCGGCCAGCAGTTCGGCCCCGGCTTCGCTTTCGACGGCCCCATTATGGATGGCAACCCCGGCAACAATCGCGGCATAGGCGGTGAAGATTGCGCCAATATCGGCATCAGCGGGCCGGAAGTGGAATTCTGCTGGGCCATCACCACCGATGACTGCCCGGACGGAGAATACGGCTTCGGCCCGGAGGCCCTGTCGGTAGACGTCCGCCTCCTGGGCGACGGCGCCTCCGGCTACTGGAACCACACGCCCTGCTTCGGAGGGAATAAGGCCTCCTTCCGGGCCGCCCTCTACTGCCCCGACCCGCTGGCGCCAACCATCAAGGTTTCCGATGCCAATTGCGGCGATGCCTGCAACGGCACCATCTACCTCACCGGCGGTGGCGAAGGCCCCTGGAACTACAACCTCTCCGATACCAGCGGCACCCTGGTGTACAGCAGCATTTCCAGCACCGGCACGGATACCATCACCGGCCTGTGCGCCGGCCCGTACTACGCCAATATCTTCAGCCTGTCGGCCTCCGCTACCCGCAACCAGCTGGTCAGCGTAGGGCAGGAGGCTGCCCCGCAGGCCAGTGCCCGCTTTGAGCTCCCTTGCTATCTGGGAGAACCCATTTACCTGTATGGAAGTGTTATTCCCGAAACGCCCGATGCCCAATATCGGTGGGCCGGCCCCAACGGCTTCAATTCCACCAGCAAAAACCCACTGGCCCTCTACCCGGGTACTTATACCCTAACCGTATCTGTCGACAGCTGCGCTTCCGAACCTTTCCTCCTGGAAATTCCGGAAGTTGAAGAAGCCGTAGTGAGCATAGAACAAGACACCATCATCGCCTGCCCGGAAGAGGAACTTACCCTCAGCGCCGGCGGCAACGCCACCAGCTACACCTGGTACAATGCCCTGACCGGCGAGGAAGCGGGCAGCGGCAGCACCTTAACCATCATTCCGGATACCGACGTCAGTTACCGGGTCGACGGCCGCAATGACAACGGCTGCTGGGGCGTAGATGAAGTAGCCATCCGGCTGACTTTCCAGCCCACCATCAGCGCCGACACCAGCGGCGTGCTCTGCCCGGGCACCCCGGTAGGCATCAGCGCCGGCGGCGGCGATGCCTACCTCTGGAGTACCGGCGATACCACAGCCAGCATCAACGTCAGCCCGGAGATATCCACCAATTATTTTGTCCGCATTACCGATGCCAACGGCTGTACGGAAACCCTCTCTGCCGGCGTCTCTGTGGCCAGCACCGCCAACCTCTTCATCAGCCCGGATGCATCTGTCTGTGCGGGAGAATCCGTCAGCCTCTTTGCCGGCGGCGGCGACATTCAATGGAGCACCGGGGAGCAAACGTCCTCGATCACCGTAATGCCGGCGGACACGACTACTTATACTGCCACCATTACCGATCAGCACGGCTGTGAGTATGAACGCCAAACCACAGTATACGTCAGCAGCAAACCCGACATCCGCCTGGTGCCCGAAGATACCGCCAGCATCTGCCGGGGCGAATCCATACTCCTGCAGGCCTTCCTTTCCGACACCATACTATACTGGGAATCTACCATCAGCCCCCTGGAATCCACCACCTACGCCCTGCCGGGCGCCGATGAGTTTGGCTGCCAGGAGATCGGCCGTTTTAACATACAAGTGAACCCGCTGCCCCAGTTATCGATCGAAGGGCCTTCCACCCTCTGCGGTGGTGAAAGCAGTGCGCTGCTGATAGCCAGTACAGACAGTGACAGCCTGCTGTGGAATACCGGCGCGACGGAAGACAGCCTGTTCGTCAGCCCGGAGGGCAACACTACCTATTCTGTGACGGCTGTCAGCCAGGCCGGATGTGAAAGCAGTGATTCCATCACGGTAGTCACATCGGCAGCACCCGAAGCCCCGGAAGTCAGCTGCAGCGCCGCCCTGGGAGAGGTAGTATTCACCTGGCCGGCTGATCCCGGGCTCACCTATGAGCTGCGGCCCATACTCGGCCCGGCGGGCATTCCCAGCGGCAATGACACCTATACGGTTTCCGGCCTCAGCCCCAATGACACCATTACTGTGGAACTGATCGCCACTAATGCCGACGGCTGTTCCGCCAGTACCATCGCCAGCTGTGTGGCGCCGGATTGCAGCGGGCTGGAGCTTTTTATCGCCGCCCCGGATGAGATCTGTACTGATTTCGGCCAGGTAGCTTTATATGCGCTGGTTACCGGCGTGAACAGCAATGGCAGCGGCGGCTGGTCCGGCCCGGGTGTGATCGACAGCCTGGACGTCTTCGACCCCGCCCTGGCAGGCAGCGGCACCTACGAACTGGTTTATTCCTACTCAGAAGCGGGCTGCAGCCTGAGCGACACCTTGTCTATTACCGTGGAACAGGCCCTGGAGGCCTCCATGGTGGAATGCACCGCCTCCCCGGGAGCGGTGAGTTTCTCCTGGCCCGCCCTGCCTCAGGATACGGCCTATCAGGTAGAGGTACTGACTGGCCAGAGCGGCGCATTCAGCGGGCTCAACAGTTTTACCGTAGACAGCCTGCAGATCGGCGAAGAAGTGGTGATCACCATTACCGCTCTGGGCGGTGGCATCTGCGGAGAAGTGACGGCAACAGCCAGTTGTGAAAGCAGCCTGTGCCCTCCCCTGGCGATCATGCAGAACGACACCTTCCTCTGTACCGGAGCGTCTCTGGAGCTGCGGGCCAGCACTGAAGGCTGGGATTCCTTTGAGTGGATGGCAGACACCACCCTTAGCTGCCTGGACTGCGCCAATCCGCTTGCCACTCCCCTACAGACCACTACCTACACCCTGATAGCCGGTAATACGGCCGGCTGCCAGGACACCACAAGCTACAAAGCCTATGTAAATGAGATCCCTCCGAGCCTCATTCCTGATGAACCCCTGGCGTTCTGTGTCGGCCAGCCCTTTGAGCTCTGCCTGCCAGAGGCTCTCATACCGGTATGGGTGGGCCCGGATGCCTTCCTGAGCACGGAGCAGTGCCTGCGGTTTGACAATCCCACTGAAGCACAGGCGGGGCCATACTACGCGTTCCTGCGCACGGAAGGTTGCCGCTTTACCAAACGCTTCTCCCTGCAGGCTGCCCCGAAAGTGGCCATCGATTCCATTACGGACTTCCAGGGCGTCTGCCCCAACGATACCTTTACAGTGGCGGTAGTAGCGGAAGACATCGTAGGATACCAGTGGTCGCCCGCAGAATACCTGGACTGTCCCGACTGCCCGAGCACGCAGGGCAGCGTGCCGCAGACGGCCACCTTTACGGTACAACTCACCAATTCCTACGGCTGTACGGCCCGCGCCAATGCCACCGTCTTCGTCGATGATTGCCAGCCACAGCCAAGAGTAACGCCACCCACGGCAGGAACGGAAATGCTCAAACCGAGCCTCTTTCCCAACCCTGCCCGCGATAACGTACAAATAGTGCTGCCTATGGAAGGGGCGAAAACCATACAACTATGGAGCGCTTCCGGAGAGCTTATCCGGGAAAGCCGTACTTCAGATTTGGAAACCTCATTTACCGTAAGCCGGGTTCCCGGCGGCACTTATCTGGTGCGCATCATTACCGACAAGGAGGCCTACACGGAATGGCTGGTAGTAAGCCACTGACAAATAGGAGTTTACGACATATAAGCATGAGGCTTCCTCCGGCTAGTGCAGTCGGCAGTAAATAGTTGACAGTCGGCAGTCAAAATAATCAACGGGTTATCAATCTATTATCACACCAACTACCTGTCAATTAATTAACTCCCAAAGCACTAGTATGTGTTTAGCGGCCGCTTATTCGGAGCGCCGCCTGCCTGCCGATACCGCC
>CAYVVK010000343.1:0-7041 GCA_964454855.1 uncultured Phaeodactylibacter sp.
ATGGGCTCTCACAACCGCCTGGCATTCAAAAGCGTCCAACCTTAGACGGGTAGCCTTAAAAATTCTCACCATGAATTGCAGCGCATTTACTACATTTTTGCTAATTTGTTGACAGCCTGTGGAAAAGAGCCTAAACCCCGCCTCAAATACACATACCAAAATACGCGGATCAACCTATGGGAAGAAGTATACTACTGGCTGCCGGGCTTGCCCTATTGTCCTCCATCCCCGGAAGAGGGCAGGATTTTATCATGCAGGGCTGCTACTGGAGCTGCCCGGAAGATGCTGTCGGCCTGAAAACCGATACTTCTACGCTCAACTTCTGGATACAGCGCATGCATGAGCAGGCGCCGGAACTGGCCTATGTGGGCTTTTCCTACCTTTGGCTGCCTTCTCTGGGGCCGCAGTCGCCTCCGCAGGCAGGGCGCCTCGTGGAAAGCCTGAGGCAGAGCGGAATTCAAGCTGTAGCCAACCTGGATATGGAGCAGGATAGCGCCTCGCTTGAAGAACAGATCAGGCTTACCCAGGAACGCTTTCAGGCCAGCGCCTATACCATACACCGGAAAACCGGCCTAAACCCCTCCTCCACTGCCAATCATCTCAACCGGCTGTACGAAGAGGGCAGGCTTCCCGAATTGCTGATAGCCAACCTGCCTTACCCCAACGACCCTGCCCGCCTGGGCAAATGGGCAGCCGAGGCCATACAGAGCCTTTCTCCAGGCGCCCGGCCCGAGATCGACCCCCGGGTGTATGATTACCCCCTGCGGGAAAGCCTCAGAAAGGCCTGTACCGATAGCACCTACGATGTCCGCCACGTCTTCGCAAGCAGCATCCGCGATGCCTCTTCCGTTTCGGGCTTTAACATCGTAACTATGGCCAACCACCCTTATTTCAAAAACCAGAATAACAAAAAGGGAGACTGGGATGACCCCATCGAAGCCCCAATGCTCGCTTATGCCTATATCCTTTCCAATAATCAGATAGGCCTGCCTACCGTTTACTACGGTGACTACTACGGCGAACAGTCCGAACTGGAAGAATATCTCGGGAAGAAGCCGATGAAGGAAAAGATCGGGCAGCTCATGAAGGCCCATAGGGATTACATTTATGGTTCCACGGGCGTGGAGTACCTCAACCGGTTCCGTACGGATAAGGCCGCCTATTACCATTCCGCTGCTGCCGGAATAGACAGCACACGGGTACTGATCTTCCAGATGGACGGCACCAATACGCCCGCCGGCCCGGCCAACAGGCCGATGGGAGGCAAGGATATTCTGGTAGCGATAAATTTCGGCAATGACACTTTGAAACTTAACCATGAGGTCAATACCGCCAACCTCAAAGCCGGGGACTTTTTCACCGACGTTCTCGGCAATTCGCTGAGCCCCCGCCTGGAGATCGTTCCCTACGATTCTACTTTCGGCCTGCCCAATGCCGTTTATCTCAGCCTCCCTCCCCGCTCCTATTCCATCTTGGTACAGGGGCGCGCCAGCCCGGTGGCCTCCAGCCGCATCGGCCTTTCGGTGGAAAGTTACAGCGATTACATAGAGCTCAATTGGGACGTGGCCTATGAAACTCAGATTCTGGGCTATGAGGTGGAGCGTTCCGTCAATGGAAAACCTTTTGAACACCTCGCCAGCATCACCCCTCTGGGCAACGGAAAGGAAAGTGCCGCCTACCTTTATATCGACAAAGACGTCTATCCCAATGAAAGGTTAAAATACCGCATTAAACTGCTGGATGAGGAAGGAGGTAAAGAATACTCTCCGCCTGGCGCCACCAGCCTGAAAAAACGGGAAATGGCCTTCGAGCTGGTGGAAGGCCCTTCGGAATGGATCAAGTCCATATTGGTAAAAAGCAACTACGAGGCGGTGGGGCAGCTCGAAATATTTGACGCCAAGGGCGACAAGGTACTGGAACGCATCCAAACCATTAAAAGAGGGACGAATACCACCCGGCTGGACCTGTCGGCATTGCCTGATGGCGTTTATTATCTGAACTTCTCTGCGGGAAAAGGCAAGGAATGGGCCAGCAAGCTGGTTAAGCTATAGGCCCAGCAAGCCCTCCGGCAGGTCCATTTCAATGCGCCTGCCCCCCTGGTCAATGTCTGTAATAAAGGAGTCATTGAGGGGGATGAGCACTTCTTTGCCTTTGTACCTCACTACGGCCATCATCTGCTGGGGCAGTTCCAGCACTTCTTCGATACGGCCTATTTCTCCCATTTTCCGGTCCGCCACCAGGAAGCCCTCCAGCACGCTGAGGTCCATTTCCGGCTCCAGGGCTTCCTCGGAAATATCCTGCTCACGCATAAACAGGCCCTGGCCCGCCAGGCGCTGTGCTTCTTCTTTGCTATCCACCTCTTCCAGCTTTACCACCAAGGGCACTTCATGGACAATGCCCTCCACGAAAAAAGGGACCTGATTGCCCTGCTGGTTGATAAAAATCACCGTAGCCTCGAAAAAATCGTCCAGGAAACGATCTTCTATTTCCAGCTTTATGGCTCCATCTTTCCCATACGTCTTACGGGTTCTTCCTATCCTGATATAACTTTCCATTAGCCGGTTAACGATTTACAATCCAAAGTCAGATGCCAGATATCAGATATCAGATGTCAGACGTCAGACGCTCAAAAATCGGCGATCGGTAATTTAAAAGGGCGATTCACGCTTACTTTGTATTGCCTGAGAACCTACAGCCCTGACAATATAACAATATAACAATACAACTTACTCATACCTCATGAGCCACTGCCGCAACTGAAAACCTTTCTCCGCCCTTTCCTCCCAGGGAATGGCTTCGCAGGCCCCCAGGTCCTGATCACAACAGAGCCGGCAGCCGGTATCCAGGATGTCCATTTCCCGGTAGACCAGCCCTACTCCTGCTACGTAATGTTCCAGTACATAACGGCGCTCGAGGATGTTCTCGTTATTGGCCTGCTCAACGGTGAGTACTTCCTCCCACTCCATTTGGCCCAGGTTCAGCGCTTCGCCAACCGAAATTATCTGCGACCGCCACCCTTTAAACATCTCTATGCTTTCTCCCGCCACGAACACATCGAAGGCGGGGTTGAAAAAGAGGGTACTTTCCCAGCTTGCGCCCTCCCTTGGGGGAAAGGCCAGCGTGATAAACCTCAGGTTGTCTTCGGTGCGGTAAGCCCGTTGCTCATCGCGAGAAAGGGTGAATACCTTTTTGATGGCCCAGGGTAAGGTATCAGCGGAACGCTCGTAGCGCTCCACCCGGTAAAGCAGCGCGCCCGTATTGTCGGGCAAGGTATCAGCAATGGTTTCCCGGATGAAAGTGCGGGAGGAATCCACGGCAGTCCCTCCTATGGCAGGGTCATAAATAATGGAGTCTACCTGATAGTACCAGCTGCGGCCTACCTCCAGTGGGTAGTATTCGTAGCCGAAGTCGATATCCACTTCTTCCACCTCCCTGTCGCAGGCAAAAAAGCAGCTGGCCGAAAGCCCTACAAAAAAGAGGTAAGTATTTGCCCATAAATAGGATTTGTAATTCAGGCGAATTATTTTGTCGCCAGGCAAGGCGCGAGGAAGGAGCCTAGCAGCGCTAAGTAACTGATCGAGCAACGCAGCATGGCGGCAAAAGAATCGCATCAATTGTAAAGGTTATTTTTGGACAAATACTTAATACCATGAACACTAGTCAGTGGCAACAGGCCGGCAGGCACCTCAACTGGAACGGCCACCGCATCTTCTACCGCGAATCGGGCAGGGGAGAGGCCCTGCTGCTCCTGCACGGTTTTCCCACCGCCTCATGGGACTGGCATAAGGTTTGGCAGAAACTGGCGAAGCGCTTTCACCTTATCGCACCGGACTTTATAGGCTTTGGCTTTTCCGAAAAGCCCACCGATTTTGATTACACCATCTCCCGGCAGGCGGATCTGGTGGAAGAAGTACTCAGCTGTTCGGGCATCGATAGTTTTCACATCCTCGCGCATGATTACGGCGATACGGTGGCCCAGGAACTCCTGGCCCGCTTCAATGCAAAGGAAGGCGCCTTTAAGGAGAAATTGTCCATCCGGTCTATGTGCCTGCTCAACGGCGGCCTTTTTCCGGAGGCCCACCAGCCCCGGCTGATCCAGAAGCTGATGATCTCCCCCATCGGGGCACTTGTGGGCTACTTTCTTTCCCGGGGCACTCTTTCCCGAAATTTCAAAAAGATCTTCGGCCCGGAAACGCAACCTTCTGAAGAAGAGATCGATGAGTTCTGGAAGCTGATCACCTGCAACGATGGCCAGAAGGTGATGCACCGGCTCATCCGATATATGGCGGAACGCCGGAAATACCGCGGGCGCTGGGTGGGGGCATTGCAGGATGCCGAGATTCCCATTCGCCTGATCGATGGCGCTTATGACCCCATCTCGGGCAGCCATATGGCGGCGCATTACCGCAAGCTCATCCCCGATCCGGATGTGGTGCTTCTCGATGACATCGGCCATTATCCACAGACGGAGGCGCCGGAGCAAATGCTGGAGCATTTTCTGGCGTTTCATGAAGGCAGGTAGGCGCATCGCCTGGATTAGGCCGAAAAATATTTAGCTTTGCAAAAAAAGAACAGCCTTGGACTTTGACCAGATCATCAGTGAGCTGAAGAAAAAACAATACCGCCGGGTGTACTTCCTGCACGGCACGGAATCCTACTTTGTTGATGCCATCAGCAATTACATCGAGCAGAAAGTGCTCTCGGAGGCCGAGCGCGCCTTCAACCAGACTGTCCTCTACGGTAAAGACATCGACCATATGGCTGTGCTCGACACCGCCCGCCGATATCCGATGATGGCCTCCCACCAGGTGGTGATCATCAAGGAAGCGCAGGAAATGCGCAGCCTGGACAAGTTGCAATCCTACATCGAAAAGCCCATGGAGACCACCATTCTGGTGATCTGCCATAAGCACAAGAAACTCAATTTAAACTCTAAGTTCGGCAAGGCGCTGAAAAAGCATGCCCTGGTATTCGAATCTAAAGGGCTGTACGACAACCAGGTGCCCGCCTGGATACGCACCTACCTGAAAAGCAAAAAGCTGACGATTACCCCCAAGGCCGGAGAACTAATTGCCGAGTATCTGGGTACTGACCTGGCTAAAGTAGCCAACGAACTGAACAAGCTGGCCATCAACCTGCCGGCGGGCACGGAGGTCAATGACGAGCATATCGAAACCCACATTGGCATCAGTAAGGACTTATCTTTGAGCTTCAGCGCGCCATCGGCCAGCGCGATACGCTCAAGGCCAACCGCATCGTCAATTATTTCGCCGCCAACCCCAAGAAGTCGCCCATGCCGGTGCTGGTCGGGGCGCTTTATGGCTATTTCAGCAAGCTGTACATGTACCACGCCGCCAAAGACTTGCCGGAAAAAGAATTATTGAGTACCTTGGGGCTGCGATCCAATTACTTTCTGAGAGAATACCGGGCAGCTGCCCGCCAATTCCCCCCCGTAAAGGCCGAGCAGGCCATAGCCCTTCTGAAAGAATACGACTTGAAATCCAAAGGCGTCGAGTACAACAGTACCGGCAAGCCGGAGGGTGAGCTGATGAAAGAAATGGTGTGGAGGCTGCTGCATTGAGTGGTTTAGGTGGCGATATTGTTAAATTGTTAAATTGTTGGAGCGTGGCTGCTCTTTAAAACCCGACAAGCTTGCTTATTGCATTTCTTGCTGCGGGATGCTGGCAGGGTAACCGCCCTTTAAGCCTGCTCCTGGCAGCTTTTGAACTCCGCCTAACCATTTAGCGACGCGCGATCAATAACTGTCGGCTTTCTAGGAGTGCTTTTTCCTTTATCCTGCGTTGAGGAACCGCCGCCCTTAGCCCCACTAAGGGCGGGAACCCTCGCCTTGGCTAAAGAAAAAATCACTGGCCTAGCCAAACACGACACTTATTAAACGCGCGTCGCTTAACAATCTGGCCAGGAACCCGGGAGCATAGATCTTGTGCTCTACCTGCGAAGCAGTATTAGCAAACCAATACTGCCCAGGGCCCAACAATTTAACAATTTAACAATGTAATCTCCCCCCGGAACAATAGCGCAACTTACCCCCTCCGTTACCAAAGCACCTTGAGCAAGCTATCCTTATCTCCCTGTATCATTCGTAAATCAAGTTAAACCAGGAAAATATGTATAGGAAGATTGTTACCCTAATGGCCATTTTATGGAGTGCCGCACCGGTCTGGGCACAGTTTACCATTATCGGCGCCGATACGCCGATTTTTAACCCTGAAGAACTGATCCGGGAAGTGTGCCTGGGAGAAGGCATAGAAGTGCTGGACGTAGAATTTAATGGCGTGTCGGCCGCAGTCGGGCGTTTTTCCGGAGGGCAGGACTACATTGGACTGGATGAAGGCTTTCTCATGACCACCGGCTTTGCCAGCAGCCTTTCCGGGCAGGGTTATGGGGCGGATGAGACAGCGCCGTTTATTGCAAATGTGCCGAATGGCAGCACCGCCGGCTATCCGGGCCTGGAGAGCCTGGCTAATAATGAAGAGATCCGCGATGTGGCCATGTACACCATCCGCTTCGTGCCTGCCGGCGATTCCATCATGTTTCGCTACGTATTTGCCTCTGAGGAATACCCTCTTTTTGTTTGTAGCCGCTTTAATGACGTTTTTGGTTTTTTTCTTACCAAATCGGTAGGAGATGCCGACCCGGAAACCGTAAATATTGCTACCGTGCCCGGCACCGAACTGCCCGTATCCATCAACAGCGTCAACGGCGGAGAACCGGGGACTCACTTTTCTGTAGACATCAGCTATTGCGATGAACCTGCCGGTTCTCTGGATAACGCCGCCTTTTTCAATTCCAATTCCGGGCAATCCCAGCCAGTATACGATGGCTTTACCGATGTGTTCGTAGCCAAGGCCGCAGTAGAGCCCTGCCAGCCCTACACCATGACCCTGGTACTGGCGGATATCGGCGACGTACTCTGGGATTCGGGGCTATTCTTTGAGGCCAAAAGCTTCTGCTCGTTTACCGGAGGGGAGCATGAAAGTGAAGAAGTGGCGGTAGTGGAAGGCTGTGGGGCCTCCACGC
>CAYVVK010000344.1:0-7020 GCA_964454855.1 uncultured Phaeodactylibacter sp.
GACAACCGGGACACCGACGGCGACGGCATTCCCGACGGCTGCGATGAGTGTAACGCCGGCCTCGCAGGTACGCCCTGCAACGACGGCAATGACTGCACCACAGATGATGTATACGACGACAACTGCAACTGCAGCGGCACTATCGCAGACGCCGACAACGACGGCGTCTGCGACGCCGAGGACATCTGCCCCGGCTTCGATGACAACCGGGACACCGACGGCGACGGCATTCCCGACGGCTGCGATGAGTGTGACACCGGCCTCGCAGGCACTGCCTGTAATGACAATAATCCCTGTACGGTAGGTGATGTATACGACGACAACTGCAACTGCCGTGGCACACTTCAGGATATGGACAATGACGGCGTCTGCGATGCCTTTGACATTTGCCCGGGTTATGACGATTACCTTGATTCCGACGGCGACGGTATTCCCGATGGCTGTGATGAGGGTGACTGCCCCCTCGTAGGCATCCCCTGTGATGATGGCGACCCTACCACCGATGGCGATGCCTACAACGCCAATTGTGAATGCGTGGGCATATCAATAGGCGGCGCCAACGACTTTTGGCTGGAGGCCGAATGCGCCATCTTCGGCGAAGTGTGGGGCAGCTATCCGGAAGAAGGGGCTTCCGAATCGGAAGTGTTGTCCTCCATAGGCAACGAGACCTTTTTGAATGAACCACCACGGGGCCTGAACCATACCATCCGTTTCTGGGCCTCTGTCCGCAAGCCCGGCGAATACAAGCTCTTCGCCCGGGTGATGGCCACCAATGATGGAGACGACTCCTTCTGGGTGCGCGTCAATTGCGGGCAATGGGTCAAATGGAACCAGATCAATTTCCCATACGAGGAAAGCGGGCTGGTGTGGAGGCAGGTCAGCGAATGGGAAGGCCATGGCAATTCCAGCCCGGTAACCTTCAACTTCCGCAAAGGAGCCAATACCATCGACTTCGCCTACCGGGAACCCGGCATCCGGCTGGACAAGGTTTTCGGAACACCCGATAACCGGCAACCGCAGGGTATGGGCATGCCTGCCCGAAACTGCAACCCGGGATGCCAGCCTGGCGCCAGCTGCCTGCTTGGCAACAGCCCTGCCCTGAACGGGTTTTTCGACGATAACTGCAACTGCATCGGACGCCGAGCCGCCTGCCCCGAGGAAAGCCAGGAGCATGTGCTGGCCTCGCGCTCCAATGGCCAGCCGGATGTGGGAGAACAAGCGGCTCTGCGCGAGCCCCTGATCTTCCCTAACCCCGTAACGGATGTACTGACGATAAGAAGCGAACAGGACATAAACCTGTTGCAGATTAGAGATATATACGGCAGGCTCGTTCAACAGGACAGCCCGGGCAGCGGGCCGGAGCATGAACTAAATGTATCGGCATTTCCCTCCGGAGTCTATCTGCTAAGTGTTAAAACCGAAAGCGGGCAGTGGACTTGGCGCGTGGTGAAGGAGTAAACCAGCGGGCATCTTTCGGCACCTAAGCTCACAGAGATTCGTGCACCTCCGTGTCATCTGTGCCTTCCGCGTTCCCTGTAAGACAGATGGGGGGCGCGGAAGACACGGATGGACACGAACGCTCACGGAAGCCCCTGGCAAACCTGTGTCAGGTTGCATACCTTCCTGCATCCTTCGGGCAGGTATCAAACTTACCGGGTATTAGAGCTTCACAAATTTTCCGGTATAGGCCACTCCTCCCCTTATTACCTTCAACCAGTATACCCCCGTTGGCAGCATGCCTATCTCAATTGGTTCTCCCTGGGCTACTGTATGCCTGCCCAGCAACTTTCCCTGAATATCCAGTAGCTGCAGGTTAAATGTAGCTGGCCCTGGCGATGGAAACTCTACCATCAGGATGTTGCTCGCGGGATTGGGATAGAGGGACAGAGCTGCTCCCGCCAGGCTCTCCCGGGTGCTGCTGACGCCATTACAATCAAAACCGGAATGGAATGCGCTCTCGAAGGCGCCTATGTCGACACAGCCGCCCTGCATGCGGCCCTGGCCGGCCAGGTCATGCACCGGCAGGCCCTCGTACCATATCCCGCCATCGATAGCGGGGCTGCCTTCCAGGAGGTGGTAATTGTCATTCAGCAGAGGCGTACTTTGCAGCCGGTCGGTAGAGGCCGCGGCCAGTCCGCCGCCTTCATCACTGAATAGATTGCCTCCTTCGGAGAAAAGCGTAACAAAGGGGCCGGCGCTCTCCAACTCTGAAAAGCCGGGATTGTACAGAATGCTGTTCCGGAGGTGAAGCACACTTTTGCCGGCCAGGGAAATGCTGCTGGCCTGGTTATCCGCAAGCGTGCAATGAGAAAGGCTTAGGCCGGGAAAATCCTTACAGTGGATCACGGCCTGCTCGCTGTTATTGTAGGCAAACAGGCTGTTGTCGATTTCCCATTTCCCATCTTCGGGATATTCGAACCCCACGGGTTCGAGCAGGTCGTGAAAGGCAATAGAGATGGCGCCCCCTTTTCCACTGGAATTGCCCTCCCAAACGCAACGGCTGGCACTGGCGTTCAGCCCCTGCCCGTCGGCAGAAGCCCACAGGGCGCCGCCCTCCTCCCCGGCCTCATTGCCGGTAAAGCGGCAATTGTCAAGCGAATAGTCCATCTCTCCCTCTGAATACAGGAAAAGAGCGCCTCCCCATTCGGAAGTACGGTTATTGGTGAACAAGTTGTTCGAAAAGCGCGCCTGCCCTTCGGTGGAGTTTTGAGTGGCCAGGCCCAGGCCACCGCCGATGCCGGTGGAGGAGTTGTCCCGGAATGTGCAATCCTCTACTGAGAAACTGGACCCGGAGGCTTGAAAGGAGGACATACAGGCAGCGCCCGCCACCTGTCCCCAGCCGGCCCTGCGTTCGGACGCGTGGTTGTCAGAAAAAACGGTATGGGCGAGTTGCAGCCCGCTGTTCGAAGTATTGAGCAGCAAAAAATAAAGCCCGCCGCCCACAGAAGCCAGGTTTCTGTCGAAGACACAGTGGCTCACCTCCGCCCGGAGGCCATCGCCGTAAAAGTAAAATATCCTGGCGCCCCCGCCCTGCACCTCAGACTTGTTGGCGACGAAATTAGAACGATACAATCTGCAGCTGGCATTTTCCAGATAAAGGCCACCGCCCCACTCCCCTTCATTGCCGACAAAGGCACACCGATCGACTTCGACGGCCGTCTCTTCGTCGCCAAGGTTATTGAACAGATACATGCCTCCGCCATTCTTATCGCTGGCCGAACGGTTGCGAACCAATGCCGTTTCATGAGCACGAAACTGTTCGGAATGGCCTTTGAGAAGTGCGAAAACACCTCCACCCTCTCCATCGGAGGTGTTGTCTGTAAAGGAACAGCCAGAAATTTCAATCGCTGTGTACCAGGCCGTAGAGGCTGTGAAAATGCCCAGGCCACCACCGCCCTGCCCCCAGCCTGGTGCCCCTGGCGCCGCCTCATTTCCGGAAAAGGAAGAATGGGTAACGGACAAACGGTTGAGGGAGCCCTCAGTAATAAAATAGAGCCCGCCGCCAAAAGAGGCGCGGTTACCCTCGAACCGGCAATTGTCGAGGGTTAAGCTTTTATCATTATCGGTGTACAGAGCCCGCAGGCCGCCCCCCTGTTTGTCGGAGCGGTTGCTGAGGAAATGCGTATCCGATATGTGGCAATTCGCATTATAAATATAGGCCCCGCCACTCCAGTCGCCGCTGTTATCTCTAAAGATGCAGGCCGTAAGGTAAATGCCGTCATCATGGATATCGCCCGCGAACAGGCCACCACCCTGGCTGACGGATCCATTTTCTTCAAAGCGGCAATTTTCTACTTTTGCCCTCCGCACATGGGTTCCCGAAAAGGCCAGGCCTGCGCCCTCCCCCTCGGCGAAATTTTGCCGGAACACGCAATGGCGAATGATGGGCGCTCCCATGGAATAAAGGCCCCCTCCCCTTTGCTCCACAGGTACTGGGCCATCGGCATGCCCCCCGCTGAAGGTAAAGCCATCGATGAGAGTTTCGTTGGTAATGTCCGGGGAAAAGATCAGAATGGTATGGACATTGTCGGCACGGTTGGCCGCCAGGTCGCCCGCCACATCGTCCCCCTTCAGGTCGCCGGAAAGGAGGACGGGGTTGGCCGCAGGGTCGCGCTCCCCGGCATGAATCTCCCAGCCGGCAAAGCCTCCGAGCAGATGGAGGTTTTTCTTGATATGAAAGGCAGCCGAAGGGGCTCCGCCGGGCCCGGCAGGCCGATAGGTGCCGCTCGCTACCCAGATCGTGCTGCCCTCCTCTGCTGCTGACAGCGCGTCCTGGAGATTAGAAAAGGCGTCGGCCCAGCTGCTGCCGTCGTTGACGCCATCTGCATGGGCTTTAACATAGATCGGCTGAGCCTGGGCGGAAAGGCCCGCCAGGCCCAGGAAAAGGAAAATGGGAATCAGATGTAGTGTTTTCATTTTTCTCAGGGTTTTAGGTGTTTTACTTTCCTGGAAGCAAAGATGGGGCACGAAGAGCCGAATACCTTTGTCAATTGGATGCAGAATCTTGTATAATCGTTGCATGTGGGGATTTCATCCCCTGTTCCCTCGTTGTGTTAACGGCATGTGCTCTGGCCGGAGAGGCCCCTAAGCCAGTGGATTGTTGATGTCACTGGGGGAAGTGCCGAAAGCTTCCTGGAAGGATCGGGAAAAATGGGCGAGGCCTTTGTAGCCTACTTCCCAGGCGACCTGGGAAACGTTCAGTTCGCCTTTTTCCAGCAGGGCCCTGGCCTGGTTCAGGCGGTATGAACGGATGAAATCAGAAGGAGACGTATCGGCAACGGCCTTCATCTTGCGGTACAGCGGATTGGATTTTACCAACCCGGTAATTGCTGCCATAGATTGTAGTTATCTTCCAGCCTACCTATGGGTTGGATAAGCTTTATAGTGGTGTAGCCAGCAAGGTGAAGAAAGGCCTGGAAATCTCACTGCTGAGCTTAATCGACGCCGTGAACGGCACCGCCTGGGCGTTGGATGTAAAACAGACACCGCCGGCATTATCAGCCAAAGAAGGCAGTGAGCACGATTACACTCGGGGGGATTTCTACATGGAGCAGGCCGGTTTAAAATCGAATTTCTGTTCCGTGACGCTAAGCAGTTTTGTGGCTTAACCCACTGCCAGGCCCGCAATAAAGAGGCCCTGGGCTTCCATTTCAACATGAGCCTGGCCGCTGTCAACCTGCTGCAGCTCCAAATGAAATTGGACCCAACCATTAATTCAATGAACTCTTTTGTCAGAAAAGCTTACAACACCCGATTGGTGTCTTGGCTTTTCTCGCAACTCAGCTCCGAGGCCGAGTTTGATATAAATCATCCCAAGGTTCAGAAAGCCCTGGAACTTGGTTGCATGAGAGCTTCAATGTTTTTTCTAATTGCACGGACTATTGCTGCGTTTGTATGAAAAAAAGCTCTTTAGGCCTTCCTCCCAAATAGAGGAATGGCCCTCACTCTTCTCAGAGTATCACAATCGATATTCAGGCATCGGCAACAGGGCCGAATGACAGTAATGCTTTTCTAATGAGGATGAGGAAAGAATATAAAACTTCGCCTTACCCTAACATTTCTCAGGATATTGACAGTCCACAGTTTTAAATATACGAGGAAATGGAGGTGCGGATTAGTAGAAATCTGGTAAAAGGTAGGACAAATAAGTCATTTAGGGGGATGAGTGTGTAAATAATCCGGCAGGGAAAGGCCGGGCGGCTTTTCCCTGCCCAAATTTATACTCGTCGCGAGTCGGCTGGAGATTACTCTCCAGCCAACCGGCCGGTATGCTAAGCCACCGTAATCTCCGGCTCCAGGTATACATCCTGCACCAGGTTCAGCAGTTTTATGCCTTCTTCCATAGGGCGCTGGAAAGCTTTGCGGCCCAGGATCAGGCCCATGCCGCCGGCGCGCTTATTGATCACCGCGGTGCGGATGGCCTCGCCGAAGTCTGACTTTCCTTCGGAGCCGCCGCCGGAATTGATCAGGCCCACGCGGCCGGCATAGCCGTGCATCACCTGGAAGCGGCAGAGGTCGATGGGATGATCCGTGAGCAGGCGTTCGTACATCTCTTTGGAGTACTTGCCAAAGCCGATGGCCTCAAAACCGTGCCCGGCGTCCGGCAGCTTCTGCTTAACGATATCCGCCTCGATGGTGGCGCCGATGTGGTTGGCCTGGCCGGTGAGGTCGGCGGCGCTGTGGTAGTCCTTTTCCTTGGTTTTAAAGGCAGAGTTGCGGGTGTAGCACCAGAGGATGGTGGCCATACCCAGCTCGTGGGCGTGCTGGAACGCCTCTGCGATCTCCACCAGCTGCCGGTTGCTCTCCTCGGAGCCGAAGTAGATGGTGGCGCCTACGGCCACGGCGCCCAGGTTCCAGGCCTCTTCCACGGTGCCGAAGAGCACCTGGTCGTGCTTGTTTGGATAGGTCAGCAGTTCGTTGTGGTTGATCTTAACGATAAAGGGGATCTTATGTGCATACTTGCGCGACATCATGCCCAGTACGCCAAAGGTGGTGGCTACCCCATTGCAGCCGGCTTCCATAGCCAGGCGAAGGATGTTCTCAGGGTCGAAATAGGCGGGATTGGGGTAAAAGGAATAGGCGCCGGTATGTTCGATGCCCTGATCGACCGGCAGGATGCTCAGGTAGCCGCTGCCGCCGAGGCGCCCGTGCTGATGCAGCTGGCTGAGGCTGCGCAGCACCTGCGGGTTGCGGTCGCTCTGCCCGAAAACCTTATCCAGGTGATCCGGGCCGGGAAGGTGCAGTTCTTCCTTTTTGATCTTCTGGCATTGGTGTTGTAGCAGGCTATCGGCTTCTTTGCCGAGGTGTTGAAGGATCTTTTCCATGGTTTCTTATTTGTATTTTCTTTGAAACCGTGGAGGAGGGGGTGGTGTTTACCGCACCATCATCATACTGTCATCCCGAGCTTCCAGCATGGAGTTGCCCATCAGGTACTCATCCATGCGGCGGGCGGCCTCGCGGCCTTCGGCAATGGCCCAGACGACCAGCGACTGGCCGCGGCGCATATCGCCGGCGGCAAAT
>CAYVVK010000345.1:0-4405 GCA_964454855.1 uncultured Phaeodactylibacter sp.
CAACGGCCTTACCTGGTGGGGCCTTCGCCGTGAGGGCGACGGCACCCTGCCGCCTACGCAGTATCCCGGCATTGTGCCTCCCGCTGACCCGATGATATTCAACCAACTTGTAAATGAAAGCTTGTTCGAAAAAGCCCACGAATACACCCTTTCGCCCGCAACGGACGGCTGGCCCGACGTGGATACTTACCGGACGCTGGAGTTTTATATTGAACTCAAGGATGCCGTCACCGGCCTGAATGATATCACAAACAAGGACAGGGCTATGAAAATATATCCCAACCCGGCCGTAGCATCCTTCCGGGTTGACTTTACCCATAAGGGCCCGGCCATCAAAGGCCAACTCCTGATTCGAGACATCCAGGGCCGGTTGATCAGGGAGCAGGCGGTAAGGGTGGCGCCGGGAGGTAATTCCCTGCAAGTGGGCCTACCCTCATCCATTACTGCCGGGTGGTATCAGGTTTTACTGGTGAAGGCGGATGGGGTGCTGCTTGGTAAAGTGTTGATTCGATAAGTAGTTCGGACAAAAAGGAAAGTAATGGACCGAAGAAGATTCATGGTAAGATCCGGCAAAGCGGCAGCTCGAGTTCATCGAAATGGGACTGCTGGGCCTGATAGGCAGCATTGAAGAAAAACCGGCTACCCAACTGCTGGGAATGAATGAGACGGCACCGGTGCCCGGCCTGTACTGCATTCTGGACAAAGACCTGGGAAAAGTAGAGGAAAATATCCACAGGGGCATAGCCCGGCAACTGGACACTCATATGAAATTCAAAATGTACGGCGAGCAAGAGCTGGACTTGAGCATTGCTCAATTAGCCTGGTCCATTTTAGGAAAGGATTCTTTTATCCTCTCCGACGCCAACCGGGGGTACAAGGGCTGGAAGTCGATCGATGAACTCGCCCAAATTTTGATCGCTCTGAGAAACAATGGATTGAATGCCATGGAAGACCCGGCGGAATTGAGCATTCCTCAGTGGGAGGAGCTTCAGTCTAAAGTAGGATCTCTCGATCTCGCCCCGGATTATCCACTGCGGCCGGCCTGGGAAGGCGCGCACCGGATAACGAAAGGAATGGGCCGCATCTACAACCTGCATCCCGAATCTATGGGGAGCTTTCATCATTTGAGGCCTCTGGTTGAGAAGGTAAAAGGCTTTGGTGGAAAATTGATGATCGGTGACGCCAGCCTCGTCGGCCCCGGCTGCAGCATCTGGCAACAGATCGCTATTGGTGTCGGGGCAGCGTGGGTGGAAGCCATAGAAAAGGAGGCGGATTCCGAGGCCTATTTGGCTTGCCTGGGATCCCAACCTACCTTTCGCGATGAGAATGGGCTATTTGCCTATTCTCCTAGACCCGGTTTCGGCATTGAGATCGACGAGAAAATGCTTCGGGAGGCTTGCCCGGTTCATTATACCATCGAATAGCGTTTCTACAGGCTGAGAGAGACTATATATCTCCTGTCGGAACCAACCGGGTAACAAAACAACGGCACAATCAATCTTTCAGCGTTTCCCAAAACATGGAAGCGTTTGCTTCATTTTTTATTAAATATATATTTCATATGGCACCTAACCGCCGCCGATTCCTCAAAACCACCACTGCCGGTGCACTGGGAAGTGCCTTTTTGCTGAACGCCTGTACTTCGGAAGGCACCCCATCCACAACGCCCGAAAAGCAGGATTATTCCGATCTGGACCGCGAGCTGGCCCGGCCCGTGCTCAAGCGCGAACTGTTTCCCGATCCGGTAGTCATCGATCAGCTGGAATTACTGCACCACGACGGAAATTTCCTCTGCCGCGTCACCTCCTCCGAGGGCGCGGAGGGCCTTTCTGTGAGCAACAACTTCCAGATGCGGCATTTTTATCCCGTATTTACCAACCGCCTGCAGCCCTTTTTTCCCGGAAGAGATGCCCGTGACTGGGAGCAGCTGCTAGACGAAGTATACGTTTACAAAAGCAACTACAAGGTACAGAACCTGGCCCTATGGGTGCCCCTGGCCACCATCGAGTTTGCCGTGCTGGACATGCTGGGCAAGATCGCCGGAAAGCCTATAGGGGAATTGATCGGCAAGATCCACCACCCGCAGATCGCCATTTATCAGGCCAATAACTTTCGGGGCAAAAGCGCGGAGGAATCCATTGAGGGCATCAAGAAGCAAGTGGAAGAAACCGGCGCTAAGGCAGTAAAATTCAAGGTGGGCGGCCGCATGAGCGCGCCGGAAGAGCCGCCGGGCCGCTCGGAAAAACTCATACCGGTGGTGCGCCGGGCTTTCGGCGACGATATGGTGATCTACGCCGACTCCAACGGCTCCTACGATGTAGCGGAAGCCATCCGCATCGGTAAGCTCATGGAAGAATACAAGTACGATTTTTACGAAGAACCGGTGCCTTTCGACTGGTACGAAGAGACCCGGCAGGTGGCGGATGCCCTGAAGGTGCCCATCGCCGGAGGCGAGCAGGAAGCCAGCATGCACAACTTCCGCTGGCTGATCCATCACGGGGCGCTGGATGTGGTGCAACCTGACATCTTTTACTTCGGCGGCATGGTGCGTTCCATGAAGGTGGCGCGCATGGCAGCCGCCCGCGGGCTTACCTGCACGCCCCACATTTCCGGCTCCGGCCTGGGCTACCTGTACATGATGCACTTTGTATCGGCAGTGCCCAATGCCGGGCCCTACCACGAATTCAAGGGCCTGAACGACAAGTTGCCGATGAACTGCCCTACCTCCAGCCTGACGAGTGAGGATGGTAAGGTGAAAGTACCCACTGGCCCGGGCCTGGGGGTGGAGGCCGATCCGGATTACATCAGTCGGCATGAGGTGATTAAACCGCTATAAAGCTACCGCGCCCCTCCATGGAGCCGCCCACAGAGCAGCAGCCTGAAGGGCTGCCAAAGCATAACCCGGGGCATCGCCCCGGGAGTAGAGTGTACCCTAGTAGAGCAGGCTGGCCTTTCAGGCGGTAAACAAAGCGCTAAACACATACAGGCTGTAAGCCTGTTACATGACTCAGGAAAAACAAAAGACATGAGTAAAAAACCAACCAGGCAAAACCCACTGCCCACAGTAATTGGCCTGTTGCTGTTAGGCCTGGCCTTCACTACTACTGCCTGCCAGGGCGGACAAAGCTCCCCACGGCAGGAACAAGAAGAAAAATCCACTTATGCGCATCGGTTTCAGGACCCCTCGCTATCTATAGAAGAGCGCGTCCGAAACCTCGCTTCCCTACTCACTGTAGAAGAAAAGATCGCTCAGCTCAATTACGATGCTCCCGCCATCGAGCGCCTCGGTATTCCGGCCTACAACTGGTGGAACGAAGCCCTGCACGGCGTGGCGCGTGCCGGCAAGGCCACCGTTTTCCCGCAGGCCATCGGCATGGGCGCCACCTTCGATGCCGAGCTGCTGCAGCGGGTGGCCACAGCCATTTCCGATGAAGCGCGCGCCAAATTCAACGCCAACGTAGCCAACGACAACCGCATCCGCTACGCCGGCCTGACCTTCTGGACGCCCAATGTGAATATTTTCAGAGACCCGCGCTGGGGCAGGGGGCAGGAGACCTACGGGGAAGACCCCTTCCTCACCAGCATCCTGGGTACGGCCTTCGTCAAAGGCCTGCAGGGCAATCATCCGGATTACCTCAAAACGGCGGCCTGCGCCAAGCATTATGTGGTGCACAGCGGCCCGGAGAAGGACCGCCATGTATTCAATGCGGTGGCCAGCGAGAAGGACCTCTATGAAACCTACCTCCCTGCCTTCAGAAGCCTGGTGGAAGCCGATGTGGAAGCCGTCATGTGCGCCTACAACCGCACCAACGGCGAGCCCTGCTGCGGAAGCGAGCGCCTGTTGCAGGACATCCTGCGCGAAGAATTCGGCTTCGACGGCCATATCCTTTCCGACTGCTGGGCCTTGGTAGACTTTCACGAAGGGCATAAGGTGACTGCCGGCCCGGCGGAGTCGGCCGCCCTGGCGCTGAAGAGCGGCGTCAACCTCAATTGCGGAAATACCTACCCCCATCTGAAGGAAGCGCTGGAAAGAGGCCTGGTTACGGAGGAAATGATCGACTCCTCCTTTCAAACGCTATTTCGCACCCGCTTTAAACTCGGCTTTTTTGATCCCGAAGCAATGAACCCCTACAACCGCATCGGCCCGGAGGTGATCAATTCGGAAAAACATCAGCAGCTGGCGCTGGAAACGGCGCAAAAGTCCATTGTTTTGCTCAAAAACGAGAACCAGGTGCTACCCCTTCCCAAAGACATCAAATACCTTTTCGTCACCGGGCCGCACGCCAGCAGCGCAGAAGTATTGCTGGGCAATTACCACGGCATCAGCCCGAACATGACGACCATCCTTGAAGGCATTGCCGAAGTAGCTTCCAACGGCACCCTGATACAATACAAGCAGGGCTTC
>CAYVVK010000345.1:4415-7015 GCA_964454855.1 uncultured Phaeodactylibacter sp.
CAACGTCAACCCCATCGACTGGACAACGGGTGATGCGCAGCAGGCCGACGCTATGGTCGTCACCCTGGGCATTTCCGGCCTGCTGGAAGGGGAAGAGGGCGAATCCATTGCCTCGCCCACCAAGGGAGACCGCTTTGATATGAATATACCGGAGAACCAGATCGAATTCCTCCGCGGTTTGCGAAAGGGCAATGACAAGCCCATCATCGCCGTCATCACCGGTGGCAGCCCTATGGACCTCCGGGAAGTGCAGGAACTGGCGGATGCGGTCTTATTTGCCTGGTATCCCGGAGAGGCGGGAGGAAAGGCCATAGCCGATATCCTTTTCGGTAACGTCAGCCCTTCCGGCCGGCTGCCCATCACCTTCCCCATGTCCGTGGAGCAATTGCCGCCCTATGCCGATTACGATATGCAGAACCGCACCTATCGGTATATGGAAGGGGAGCCATTATATCCTTTTGGTTATGGGTTGAGTTATGCGCAGTTTGAGTATGGGCCGGTAGAATTAGAGAAAACAAGTATGGCTGCCGGGGAAAGCCAGAAGGTATCCTGCACGGTGAAAAACACCGGCAGCCGGGCGGGCCGCGAGGTGGTTCAGCTCTATGTTTCGGATGTGGAGGCTGCCTTTCCTGTGCCTAAACAGGCACTGAAAGGCGTGCAGGCCCTCTTTCTGGAGCCGGGAGAAGAACAGCTGGTGGAATTTGAGATTACCAGCAAACTGCTGGAGCAAATAAACAAACAAGGAAAACCCATTCTGGAGCCTGGCCTGTTCCGGATACAGATTGGCGGAACATCTCCAGGCTCAGCGAATGAGCGGCTGGGAGTTCCGCAACCCGTGGCGGTAGAATTAACCATCAAGTAGTTGAACGCCGTTCACTTTTGCGCACTTACTTAATAATCAAAAAAGGACATTATGAAAAAAGGCATTATCCTTATTCCTCTCTTTTTTCTCGCATTAATTTCTGTTCTTCCCGCACAGGTCCACTATCCCGACGCCACCCTCCGCCTGCACCCCGTATGGTCGCGGGTAGCTGACGTGTTCGGCGAATGGGGCTCTGTGGAGAGCGCTGAATTTTCCCCGGACAGCAAATACATCGTCAGCGGCTCAAAGTATGATAACTCCGTTATTATGTGGCGCACTTCCGATGGTACGGAACTCTGGCGGCAGTACGTCCCGCAGGAGATCGAGCGCGTAGGCTGGTCGGCTGACAACCAGTACGTAGCTGCCTGCAGCGAGGACTTTATGGTGCGGGTATACGCCGCCGAAGACGGCGAATTAGTAAAAGAGCTGCCGCATGATCAGGGCATCGACGGCCTGGCCTGGTCGAACAAAGGCAGCCTGCTGGTGACCGGCGAGGAAGGGCAGCAGGTCGGAGAAAAGGGGAAGCAAAAAACGGTAGGCATGCTCCGGATGTTCCAAATGCCGGAAGGGAGGCAGCTGTATGAGTTGGATTTTGGCGGCACCATCAATGAGATCATGTTCTCACAGGACAATAAGTACCTGCTGGCTGCCGGCCACGGCGGGGTAAAGGTCTTTGATGCCTCCAGCCTTGAACTGCTGAAAGAACTGAAGCCGGATCATTTCGTCAAATTCACCACTGCCGATTTTACGCCCGACAACAAGTACATCGCCGCTTCCGGCTTCGGGGGCTTCATCTACGTCTGGGACTGGCAGAAAGGAGAACTGATAAAACGCTTCAACTACCGGGGCCGCAAGGTGGAGTCCATCGCCTGGCACCCCCGTGGCGGCTACCTCCTGACTTCCGGCCACGGCCCCTATCTCAATATTTTCCGTACCAAAGAGATCCTCTCTGATCAGGACGATGAGGTGCAGGTTGCTGCCCAGGTCTTTGCCAACGACGGCGCCGAATACATCGATTTTAATGCCGACGGAAGCTTCGTGGTTTCCGCCCATCAGGACGGTGTGATCCGGCTCTGGGTATGGAAAGGCGAGGACCCCTTCCTGACGAGCAACCTGCACCGGGAGCTGTCGGCAGAGCAGAAGAAGGCGCAGGAGGAGAAGGAATGATTGGGAAGTCGGAAGGCGGGAGTCCGGCTGGGAAGGCGAACAGCAAAGAGCGAAAAGCGAACGGCTCATTTCCCCCATCTTATGACCATCCATTAAAAATGCAATACCGGTGAAAAATTATTTTATTTGCTCATTCCTGATCCTCTTTTTTTTCAGCCTCTATCTCCACGCCCAGCCGCGCCCCAACATCGTCTGGATACTCACCGAAGACCTGAGTCCGCGTCTTGGTTGTTACGGGGGCCGGCTTGCCCGAACGCCCAATATCGATAAGCTGGCGGCAGAAGGGGTGCGCTACACCAACCTCCACTCCGTATCCGGGGTGTGCGCGCCCAGCCGCTCGGCTCTGGTAAGCGGCATGTATCCCACTTCCATCGGCACGCACAATATGCGCACCCGTGATTACCGCTACCATGCGGTTCCGCCTCCCTACGTCAAGGGCTTCAGCGAACACCTGCGAGCCGCCGGCTATTACTGCATGAATTACGATAAAACAGATTACCAGTGGGGAGAACCTATGACGATGTGGGACGAGAACAGCCGCAACCCCCACTGGAACAGGCGGGCGGAGGGC
>CAYVVK010000346.1:0-1191 GCA_964454855.1 uncultured Phaeodactylibacter sp.
ACAGGGCAGGCTGCCTGGCACAGGCCCGTGCGGAAAAGCCTTCTAACCACAAGATCGAACATCACTTCTCTATTTTGAGTTCAAGCTTGTATATCCCTGTTCCAACCTCATCGGTGGGGGCACCTGACAGCCTATTACTTTACTAAACATACTTTTTATCATGAAACTCAAAGTTTTTACTTTAATCGCCATTTTCTTTCTCGGCTTTCAACTGAATGCCCATGCTGTAAATCCTGTTAAGGTAAATCCCAGCGAAAAGGAAGCTAAAGTGCTGGAGGAAGAAGGCGTCTCAAGATCCAGCCTGAAGGAAAAGCTGGATGGTTTCACTGCCAAAAAGCGGGCTAAGATTGAAAAGAAGGTCAATAAGATCAAGAAGAAAATGGACCGCAAAAGAGCGAATGCCGATAGCGTCAATGACACCGGCGGCGTAGAGCTTGGCCTGGTCATTCTCCTGATCGGCCTGCTGGTGGCCATCCTCGGTTTCGCCGGCGTTGCCGATATTCTGGTCACCATAGGGATAATCGTGTTGATCGTCGGCCTGGTGTTGTGGCTGCTGAATGCGATATAAGATGCCAGACTTCAGATGTCAGACTTCAGATGTCAGGCTCTTGAAAATTGACAATAATTAAGTACTGCTTGGAAGGAGACTTGACAAGTTTTTCGAAAGCCCTGCCGTTGATAAACTTTATCAAGTCTTATTCCTGTTTTCACTTTAAGATAGGCGGACAGAACAATGTGACCCAGACCCATACCCATACGGGCCCGTACCGGGGCGGGTTTCGCCATGCTCAACAATCCGCCCCGAACGCCCGAGAATAAAGCGTTTCAGGCTCTTCTATCGAAGCAGGTTGAGTAAATTAAAACTGTCCACCTACTTACGCTTTTCCTTTCAGAAAAGCGGCCATTTGCTGCTGCACCGACAGCGCGGCCTCGCGCGCCTTCTCTGCAAAATCCTCCCCTTCCCCGGCAAAGATGATGCCCCGGGAAGAATTGGCCAGCAGGCCGCACTGTTCGTTAATACCATACCGGCTCACCTCTTGTAAGTCTCCACCCTGAGCGCCTACACCCGGCACCAGCAGAAAATGATCCGGAGCGATGCGGCGGATCTCTTCCAGCTTTTCCGGATGGGTGGCCCCGATGACGTACATCAGATTGTCGGGGCTGCCCCATTGTTGGGCGCGCCGCATCACC
>CAYVVK010000346.1:1201-4796 GCA_964454855.1 uncultured Phaeodactylibacter sp.
GGCCGTCCTCCTGTTTATCCATTTGAAAATCCCGGCTGCCCCGGTTGGAGGTCAGCGCCAGCAGGATCACCCATTTTCCTTCGAACTCCAGAAAAGGGGCTACTGAATCCTCCCCCATGTAGGGCGCAACGGTCACTGCGTCGAAATTGAGCTGCTCGAAGAAAGCTTTGGCATAAAGGCGGGAGGTATTGCCGATGTCTCCCCGTTTGGCGTCGGCAATGGTGAAGTGTTCTCCCGGAATATAGGCCAGGGTTTTTTCCAGGGAGCGCCATCCTTTAGCGCCCAGGGCCTCGTAAAAGGCCAGGTTGGGCTTATAGGCCACGCAAAGATCTTTGGTCACGTCGATGATTTGCCGGTTGAACTCGAAGATGGGGTCTTCGTATTTCAGCAGGTGTTTGGGAAGGCGGCTGTAGTCGGCATCCAGGCCGACACAAAGATAGGATCGCTTGTGCTGTATCTGCTTGAAGATCTCTTCGCGGGACATTTGATTTTTTCTGCGAAGATAGGCAATATGAGTAAAAATAAGATTTAAACTCTGCCGCCCACTCAGCCGTTACAATGCGTATGTTTAACGTCTCAAGGAAAAAGGTAGAATGATACAAACACTGCACCGGGAAGAAGCCGCCGAACGGATGAACCGCTATGGCCGGGAGCAAAGGCCCTTTCTCTTTATCATTGATTTTGAAATGGAGCGGCCCATCGTACTGCCGCTGGAGGATGTCAATCCTCAGGAGATCAGGTATAATATCAATGGCCGGAGCAACTACCTGGAGGGGAAAGGCCGCTTTGCGGAAATGCCTTTTTTCGAAAAGCACCCCATCTCCAAAGCAGCCTATGCGGAAGCTTTTCAAAAAGTAAAAGGCCATCTGGAAGCGGGTAATTCCTACCTCACCAACCTCGCTTTCGCCACTCCCCTGAGCACGAACCTCAGCCTGCGGAAGATCTTCATGCACAGCCGGGCCCCCTACCGCCTGTGGCTGCGCGGCCGGTTCACCGTTTTCTCCCCCGAAACCTTCGTCACCATTAAGAACGGCCGTATCGCTTCCTACCCCATGAAAGGCACCATCGATGCTTCCCTGCCGGGAGCCGCCCAGTTACTCCTGGACAACCCCAAGGAAAAGGCCGAGCACGCCACCATCGTCGACCTCATCCGCAATGACCTCAGCATGGTGGCCAGCCAGGTGAGGGTGGCGCGCTACCGCTATCTGGAAGAGATCGCCACCCACCAGGGAGGGCTGTTGCAGAGCAGCTCGGAGATCGTCGGCCAGTTACCCGGCGGCTATCTCCGCCAGCTGGGGGACATCATTTTCCGCCTGCTTCCTGCCGGTTCCGTCAGCGGCGCACCAAAAAAGAAGACGGTGGAGATCATCAGGGAAGCCGAGCCCGAGGATCGCCGCTACTATACCGGCGTATGCGGCATCTTCGACGGGGAGCAGCTCGATTCCGGCGTGATGATCCGCTTCATCGAACAGCGGGCCGATGGGCTTGTTTTTAAAAGTGGAGGAGGCATTACGGCGCAGAGCCGGCTTTCGGATGAATACGCCGAAATGGCGCGAAAGGCCTATCTTCCTTTCTTTACCGGTTCCGAAGTGCTGTTGCGATGAAGCCTTTGTTATTGGAAACCATACGGTGTGAAAACGGCCGTTTGCAAAACCTCCGCCATCACCAACAACGGCTGGAGCGCAGCCAGCGGCAGGTGCTGGGCCTGAGAAAATTCCTGACGCTGGAGGACATCACAGTCCCTCCGGAAGCCCGGAGCGGCCTGTACAAATGCCGGGTTCTGTACCGGGAAGAATGGGAAAAAGTGGAATTCCTCCCCTACTCCATTCGCCCGGTTCGCAGCCTCAGGCTTATGCCTGCCGAGGGGCTGAGCTACGATTTCAAGTATGCCGCCCGCGAAGCCATACAGCAGCTGTTCGAAAAACGCGCCGGAGCGGATGACGTGCTCTTCACCCGTAAGGGCCTGATCACCGATACCTCCTATGCCAATGTAGCCCTTTTTGACGGACGGCGATGGTATACGCCCCGGCAGCCGCTGCTGGCGGGCACCCGAAGGGCCGCCCTGATCGCCGCAGGAAAACTCGCACTGGCGGACATAAGCGCCACCGGGCTTGCTGCCTTTAAAGAGCTGCGCCTGATCAACGCCATGATGGGCCTGGAAGAAGGGCCTGCCGTACCTGTTCAGCAGATAGGGCAGTGAGTGGTATGCGATCGAGCCGGTAACATAAATTTAAAGCACAGCAAGCTCCGAGATGGGCCATTTTTTTAATACCTTGACGGGCATTGCGCCCGCTGATCCGGGAGTTGTCTCGTATGCCTGAAACCAACTTTGAAAATCCTCCACGAAATAATTACTTTGTGGCCAAAGCAAACCTCACACATGAAGTCCCAACTTGTTTTACCCGGGCAATTCGAGCCCACAGACCACTGGTATCCTAAAGCCATAAATGCCACCATTCACCCGATGATCTCCTTTTTCCTCCACCTGAGCGAAAGCCGGATCATCAAGCGGTACTGTCATTTGCACCCTAAGGTCAGGCCGGATACCCTGCTCGATATCCTCACCTACCAGCCCAAGCATTTTGTGTGGGCAGGCGCCGACCTGATGCACGTGACCAACGAGGAAGGAAAACGGCAGATGGTCATCATAGAGAACAACTCCTGCCCCTCCGGCCAGAAATCCATGCCACTGCTGGACGACAACCAGGAACAGGGCGGCTATCGGCTGCTTATGGAACGCACCATCAAACCCCTTGTCAAGTCCAAAAAGCGCACCCTGCCCAAAGGGGGGCTGGCGGTGATCTATGATAAAAACCCCATGGAAGCCTCCGGCTATGCCCGGGCCATGGCGGATGTGTTCGGCGAAGAGGTGCACTACGTGTCCTTTTACCAGAACGACCCGGAGCCGCATGTGCGTTTTGACGACGGCCTGATGTACGTCAGGGGGGAAGACGAAGAATGGCGCCCCATACGTGCGGCTTTTCGCTATCTCACCCAGCGGCCCTGGACGCGGCTGCCCCTGCACAGCCGAACCCTCATCATAAACCCCATCGTAGCCTGCCTGGCGGGAGGGCGCAATAAAATGCTGGCCTCCAAGGCCTACGATATCTATAATGCCGAACTGGAACACAGCGGCCTGGAGATCCTCACTCCCGAAACCATCTGGGATGTGAGCAAAAATGAAGTGCCGATCTGGGTGCGCAAACTGGGCGGCCAGGCCGTGATCAAAAACCCCTACAGCAATGCCGGCCAGGGGGTATTTACCATCGTCAACGAGCAGGAACTCGATGCTTTCATGGCCATGGACTTCCACTACGAACGCTTCATTGTGCAAAGCCTCATCGGCAACTATAACTGGAGCTCCACCAGCAGCCGGGGAAAACTCTACCACATCGGCACCGTGCCCAGCAGCAAGGGCAATACCTATGTGGCCGATATCCGCATGATGGTCAGCGCCACGGCACAGGGCATACGCCCCCTGTCTATCTACGCCCGGCGGGCTGCCCGGCCTCTGGCAGACCAGATCGAGGACGGCACCAACTCCTGGGATATGCTGGGCACCAACCTCTCCATCAAGGAAGGGGATGAAAAGTGG
>CAYVVK010000346.1:4806-6999 GCA_964454855.1 uncultured Phaeodactylibacter sp.
ATGCTGGTCGACCGCCGGGACTTTAACAAACTGGGCCTGGGCCTGGATGACCTGGTGGACGCCTATATTCAGACCGTCCTCTCCATGATCGCTATCGACAAGATGGGCGCCACCCTGTTTAACAGCAAAAATCGTTTTCGCACCCGCCTGTTTCGCTCCCTGGATGATGACAAAGCGCTCATCGAGGAGATCATGGCGTAATTAAACACAAAACATATGCTGGAAAATATTTCCATAAACTTCGAAGCGCTGGGCATTTCCATTGGCATCATCATCGGCACCATTATTGTCGCTTTTGTGTTCAACCGCCTCTTCCGCAGTTTTATCAGGCGGTCGAGCAAAATGATGAATACCGACCCCACCAATTACGTCTTTCTCCGCCACGTGGTCACAGGAGTCATTTATGTCATAGGGTTCAGCTGGGCGGTCTATTCCCTTCCTGCTTTGAGAACTATCGCCAACTCTCTGCTGGCCGGCGCCGGTATACTAGCCGTGGCGGTAGGCTTTGCCTCCCAGCATGCCCTGAGCAACATCATCAGCGGCATCTTCATCGTGATCTTCAAACCCTTCGGTGTCAACGACCGGCTGCGCTTCCAGAACGGGCTGACGGGGGCCGTGGAAGACATCACCCTGCGCCACACCGTCATCCGCGATTTTGAGAACCGCCGGATACTCATCCCCAATTCCGTGATCAGCGAGGAGATCATCATCAATGCGGATTTCGCGGACGATAAGATCTGTAAATGGCTGGAGATCGACATCAGCTACGATTCGGATATCGACCTGGCCAGGTCGATCATGCAGGAAGAAGCCCTCAGGCACCCCCTGCAGATCGACGGGCGCTCGCCGGAACAGATCGAAGCTGGCAAACCGGAACTTCTGGTAAGGGTTATCGCCCTGGGCGAATTTTACGTCCGCATGAGGGCCTACGTATGGACGAGAAACAATGCCGATGCTTTCGAAGCAGGTTGCGACCTCATGGAGTCCATCAAAAAGCGCTTCGACCGGGAAGGCATCGAAATTCCATTCCCCTATCGCACCATCGTCCAGAAACAGCCTAAGGCTCAGCTGTTTGCTGACGAAAATGGCGGGCAATAGCCTTCGCCTGACCCTGTTTGCGGAGCGCCTCAATTGTCTTTTAGGAAATTTCACTAAATTCCAGGGGTAAAAAAAAGCCACGCCGAGGAGGCGTGGCCAAACTTTGGACTAGTATGAAAAAACTCTGCTATTAAAAGTAACTGCTTTGACAGAGAATTGTTGTCCTGCGCAATTGACAATTTACACCTTTCCGGCCAATGGCCTGATTTATCGGTTTAACGGCCGTACTCACTCGCCGAAAGCAGGGGAGAGGTAAGCGGAAAAAACCACATTTATTGCCCTCCTGTATCCCTGCGGGTACAGAGCATAAACTAAACAAGGCCAACTTTATTATGAAGACAGACATTGAAATTGCGCGCGCTGCAAAAATGCGCGACATCCGTGAGATCGCAGTTCAACTCGGCATCGATGAGAACCAGCTTCAGCTCTACGGAAAGTACAAAGCCAAGCTCCCGCTTTCCCTGATCGATCCCGAAGCCATCAAAAAGAATAAGCTCATCCTGGTGTCCGCCATCTCCCCCACTCCCGCCGGAGAAGGGAAAACGACCATCTCCATCGGCCTGGTGCAGGGGATGAACCGGATCGGCAAACAGGCCACCGCAGTACTAAGGGAGCCTTCTCTGGGGCCTGTTTTCGGCATCAAAGGCGGCGCCACCGGCGGCGGCCATGCTCAGGTGCTGCCCATGGAGGACATCAACCTGCACTTTACCGGCGACTTTGCCGCCATAGAAAAAGCACACAACCTGCTGGCGGCACTGATAGACAATAACCTGCAGAACAAGAAAAACAGCCTGGGCATCGACCCCCGCACCGTGCTCTGGAAAAGAGTGATGGACATGAACGACCGCGCCCTGCGCAAGATCGTGATCGGCCTGGGAGGCACCAGCTCGGGCGTACCCCGGGAAACCAGCTTCGACATCACCGCCGCTTCCGAGATCATGGCCATTCTCTGCCTGTGCGAGGGCCTCAGCGACCTTAAAACGAGGCTGGGCAACATTTTCGTGGGCTTCACCTATGACAAGAAGCCCGTCTACGCCCGGGGCCTCAAAGCTCACGGCGCCATGGCGGCTCTGCTCAAGGACGCCATCAAGCCCA
>CAYVVK010000347.1:0-6974 GCA_964454855.1 uncultured Phaeodactylibacter sp.
TGCATACTGGGAGACTGCCCACTGCATACTGGGAGCACTGCCCACTGCATACTGGGAGACTGCCCACTGCATACTGGGAGCACTGCCCACTGCATACTGGACAAAGAGTCAACGAATCCGGCAAACATCCGTTATTCCCTATATAAATGTGCAAGTAAACTTTTTAAGCATGCGTCAACTGCTAGAAACAGACCAGAAAGCGCTGGAGATCAACCTGGATGAAGGCATTTACGGCACTTTCGCTGAAATAGGGGCCGGACAGGAAGTAGCCCGTTACTTCTTTCAGGTGGGGGCTGCCGCCGGCACCATTGCCAAGACCATGTCTGCCTACGATAAGACCTATTCCGATAAGATCTATGGGGAAGAGGCCAGTGGGCGTTATGTCTGCGAGGCCCGCCTGTACAAGATGCTGGACCATGAGTACAACCTGATGCAGTCGAGGCTTACCAATGAACGGCCGGACACCAATTTCTTCGTTTTCGCCGATACGGTAGCCGCCATCAACTACCAGCGCACCATCAGGGGCAACGGCTGGCTGGGCATTCGCTTTCAGCTCGACCCTGACGAAGAACCCAACGACCTGGTGCTGCATGTGCGCATGCTCGACAACGACAACCACCTGCAGCAGCAGGCCATCGGCATACTGGGCGTCAACCTCATCTACGCCTGTTATCGCTACAACAGCCGGCCGGAGGTGATGCTGCAATCACTCATGGACGGCCTGCACGGCAGGGTGAAGATTGATATGGTGCGGCTCACCGGGCCGGACTTCGAGCAGCTCGACAACCGCCTGCTCAGCCTGTGGGTCGTCAGGAATGGCCTGAGCGATGTGGCCATATTCGGGCCCGACCGGCAGAACATGCATGCTTCCGAGTTTCTGTACAAAAAACACGTCATGCTGGTGCGGGGAAGTTTCCGCCCTGCCACCCTGGTCAACATGGATATGATCAAATCCAGCTACCAGCAGTTCCGCAATGATCCCTCCGTGGATGCCAAACGCACCTACCTGCTCACCGAGATCACCATGGACAACCTCTCCGCCGAGGGCGAGCTGGACGAACAGGACTTCCTCGACCGGG
The DNA here is from genome assembly GCA_964454855.1 of uncultured Phaeodactylibacter sp. Taxonomy (GTDB): domain Bacteria; phylum Bacteroidota; class Bacteroidia; order Chitinophagales; family Saprospiraceae; genus CAYVVK01. Next base: position 1,080 of record CAYVVK010000347.1, read on the forward strand.
CGGAATTGCTCAATACCCTTGGGCAAACCGTGGTGGTTTCCGACTGCCAGCAGTACCAGAAAATGGTAGCCTATCTGGCCGACTTCAAAGTGCAGCAACTGGGCATCGTCATGGGCGTCCGCGAATTGCTGGAGCTGATCAACGAAAAATACTATCAGAACCTCGACGGCAGGCTGCTGGCGGCCTTCGGCCAGCTGTTTACCCGCAATGTGAAGTTCTATGTCTATCCTGCCCTGCAGGAAGGAAGCGGCGAACTGATGACCGCCCATAACGTACCCATCCCGGAAGGGGTGAAGTTCCTTTACAAACATCTGCTCGACAACCAACAGGTCGTGGATGTCGAGGGCTTCAACCCGAACATCCTGCACATCTTCTCCAAGGAGGTGCTGCACATGCTGCAAAGCGGCGACAAAGACTGGGAGAGCATGGTGCCCACTCAGGTGGCCAGCCTCATCAAAGAACGCTACCTGTTTGGCTACCCGGCCGAGCAGATGGAGTTTGATTATTAGGCGAATGTGAGCCCGGGCGGGGAACCTCGACATTTATTTAGAGGTGTATTTTGGAGGTGATGGCTGGTTTTTTACCTATCTTTAGTTAGCCATAACACCAATGTAATTCCCATGTATCGGATATCCCGGAAAGTAGAAACTACCTTCTCCTGCACCAGGTGGGAACTCAGTTTCGGCGGCAAGCAGCCATTCGAGAAGGCCAAAAGTGTCATCAGCTATTCTCTTCTTATTTTAGGTTTTACTTTCTTTTTCTTCCTCTCCTGTACAGGCCAGATAGACATTCGGAGGATCAGCGTTGAGGAGGGCCTTTCCAGCCGGCGGGTGTGGAGCCTGGACCTCGACAACCGTGGCTTCCTCTGGGCGGTCACCGACAATGGCATTAACCGCTATGACGGGCAGGAGTTCGTGCAGTTCGGCCACCAGTCTAACCACGCCTTCTTTCCGATGGACCAGATATGGAGGCGATGCTTCTGGGTGGAAGAGGAGTCCATACTATTGATCACCCCCAAGAGCACCCCATTATTCGAGGCTTTCGACCCCTACAACGGGACGGCCAAAACGATACGGCTGATCCCCCTCAGCGGCCAGCAGGGCCGGTACAGCGGCATTGTAAAGGAGGTTGATGGCCGGCCGGTATTTCTTACCCAGGATTCGGCCCTGTGCCGATTCTACGAATATCGGCAAGGCCGGTTTCTGTTGCTGGACACGATTGCTTCTCCGGCGCCCGTGATGGACTATTTCTGGTCAAATACACTGGTCTTGCTTAATACCGAACAGGGGGTCAGCGTTCTAAACCGGAAGGACCGCAGCCTGAAAACCTTTGAGCTATCGTCACTGCCTGTGAAAGATCTTCCGTCTGCGGCACAACCACCACTCCGGGTAAAGGTTTTTGCAGGCCAGGCCCGTATTGCATTCGATGATATCCCGGGCTGGTACGGCTACGATCTCAAAAGCAGGTCTTTCTATCGGGAGAGCGGAAATGATAACCGTGTATACCGGTATGCGGCCACAGACCATTACGGCAATGAAATGCGGATCTTTCAGGACAGGCTGCACGAAAAATTAGTTTTTGTGGAGTTGCTGATCTGTGAATACGGGCAGGAAGAAACTTATCTTGCCAGAATAGATGATAAGATCCACTTTTCCGGGATCAGAGGCACCCGCTTTTCCGAACATGTCTGGCTGCCGACCAACAATGGTATACTACAACTGAAGACCAGGAAAGTAAAGACCTTTCTCGATTCCAATGCGGAATCCAATAAGGTATATAGTATCACCAGCCTGAATGAAGACAGCCTGCTGATCACCACCGGCCGGAAAAGGTGGTTCGTTTTTGACCTCCGGACTGATGAGGCCCATCCATTGCAGTCCTTTCCGGACACCAACGCTTATCCGGGCGCCACCGATCTGGTGATAGGCTCCCGGGGCCGCCTTTGGGGTATTTATAAAGGCAAGCTGCTGGAGGGCAACCTGCAGCAGGGGTTCATCCGTGAGGCCCTGCCTCCAAGGCCTGTGACGGCAATTGCTCTCGATGGTTCCGGAAAGATCTGGGTAGCGGCCTATGCACATCACGAGGGGCCGGCTCTTTACCATTATGAACCGGAAACAAAGGAGTTTAACCGCTGGCCCGGCGCAAAGGGCGTTAACCTTCTGGGGGGCTCCTACCCCAATTGCTTACATTTCTGTAAGAATGGAGGCCTTTGGGCCACCACTGATGAAGGCCTTTTAGCCATCGATACAGTAAAAAACGATGTGCGGCGCTATCCCGGGCCGTGGGCAGGCCAGCGGCAGGAGGCTCCCGCTCCGGTATCTTTTACCGCTATCCGCGAAACACCGGAGGGGCACTTTTGGCTGGGGACGAGCCACGCCGGCCTGCTGTGGTTCGACCCTTCGGCCCAGCGCTGGAAGCAATGGACCGTTCGGGAAGGGCTCTGTGACAACTATATCTGCAGCATTCTTCCGGACGAGGCAGGCAACCTTTGGCTGAGTACCCTGAACGGGGTGTCGTATTTCGATGTGGAAGAAGAGATCTTTCACAACTTCCATGACCAGGACGGGCTGAGCCAGAACACATTTAGCCTTTTTGCCGCTTATCGCACCCCTGAAGGGCGTATCTTTTTCGGTGGGGCCAACGGTATGGATGCCTTCTATGCCGGAGACCTTCTGGCGCTTAATGTTCCCACCCAGCTGGAGATCACCCGCCTGCTTCACTACAAGCCACGACAGGCCGGCCTGTCGACTAGTTTGTTCTACAAACCGGATGCCGGCCCCGTAGTGCTTCCGGCCCGCCACCGCTACCTGGAAGTACACGTGGCGCTTCCCCATTTTTCAGATCCGGGCAAAGGGCAATTCGCTTACTTTCTGGAAGGGTTCCACGAAGACTGGCAACAGAATGGCCGCGAACATATCATCACCTTCCATTATCTCCCGGCGGGCCGTTACCAGCTACATTTGAAAGGGGCTTTGCGCAGCGGCAAGTGGAGCGAAACGGTTACTTTGGATATTGTCGTGCGGAATTTCTTTTACACGGCCTGGTGGTTTTACGCCCTTTGCCTGCTGGGCATTTTACTGATAATGTATCTTCTGCAAAAGTTCAGGGCCAGGCATGCCCTGCATTTGGAAAACCTGCGCATGGATATTGCCAGCGATGTGCACGATGAAGTGGGCAACAACCTCGTTCATCTGCACCAGTTGTTGAAAGATGTCGAATCCGCTTCGGGCAAAGAGGGCAAAAATGAGCTCCGCCGGGCCCAGTCGGTCCTGAAACGCTCCCTGGAATCCATTCGAGACCTCGTATGGGCTATAGATGCCCGCAATGACGCTACAGATGACCTGGTGGGCAGAATGGATGACTTTCTTTTCAGGGCGGCCAAACCTCTGGGCATTCAATATTCCTTCTCTACGGAGAATATCAATTATGAAGTTTCGCTTAACTCATTCATCCGGCAACATGTATACCTGATCTTCAAAGAGGCCATCTCTAATGTTGTCAAGCATTCAGAAGCGTCCAGGGTGGAGGTCACTGTACGAATGCACCGGGACTGGAACTGGAAACTCGGGCTTATTGTGCAGGATAACGGTAAAGGAATTGCCGACCTGCAGGCCGCTTCGCACGGCAACGGCCTGGCCTCTATGTACAGAAGGGCTGAAAAGCTCAACGGCCGGTTGAACATTGAGTCCCAGCCCGGCAAAGGAGTGCGCATTGAGCTGGCCTGCACCATTCCCAGAAAGTAGTGCCCCGCATGAATATGTAGGTAACCGATAGGCTTCAGACATGGTATTATTTTTAATTTTAAGTTCAGGTATGTATCGGCCTATGCTTATTGCAGCCCTTTTCCCTGTTGAAAAATCAGGATCTCATGATACATTTAGCCATCATTGAAGACGACGAACGCATCCGGTCATGGATTACTGAGGGAGTAGAAAATGATCCTGAATTCTCCTGTCCGTTTTGCGCCGGCTCGGCAGAGCAGTTCCTGAAAAAGTATTCCTTTCGACATAAAATAGACGCCATTTTACTGGACATCAACCTGCCGGGAACCTCCGGCCTGGATTTTATTGAAAGCCTGAAGGAATTATTGCCCGGCACAGAGATCATTATGTATACCGTTTACGATGACAGCCAGAAGATATTCGAAGCGATCCGCTCCGGTGCGAAGGGATATCTGCTCAAAACGGCGTCTATAGAAGACCTGAAAGAATCCGTGCGGCAGGTAATACGAGGTGAAGCGGCCCTGAATCCTTCGGTGGCCAGGAAAATACTGAATTATTTCCATCCTAACCATAGTAGCGATACATCGCTTACTCCGAGAGAGAAAGAGGTCGTGGAGTTACTGGTGGAAGGCCTTTTTTATAAAGAGATCGCAGACCGGCTGGAAGTATCCATCAATACTGTAAATTTTCACGTGCGCAACATTTACAAGAAGTTGCAGGTGAATTCCCGGGGGGAGATCATCAACAAAAAGCTTCGGGGCAGGCTCTAACGGCATTCGCCAAAGCTTCGTCTGTGGCCAAGTGCATAAATATGGAAAGGATATCCTTGCAAATTACAGGAAATAGGGGGCCTCTACTAATCATATTCTTAACAAAAACCCTTCTTTGACAAATCCTGTGGACGGTGCTTCATGCAAAACCCCTGCTCCTGCATGTCGCATTGCTTCCGCATGAAGCACTGTCTTTGGAACACAGAATTTATCAAAGAACTACAAAAACAAGAAGATCGTGAATACAGATTCTACGAAAACGCAAGCTATTGCTACTGATGAAGGCCGGCAAGGCCGGCAATGGAACCTCGGCGAACTGATAAGTACGGTGGGCCTGTCCGTTTTGCTGGCCATATCTCTTCTGGGGAGCCTGATCTACTTTGCCGGCCCGTGGAAAATAGCGGCCAACACCCGGCTGCTCGACCTCCTGATCGACGCCGGCATTGTCAAATACCACGACCGGGGCGCAGGGTTTATAGAGGGCCTGCCTGACCCCGTCTTTTATCTGAAGTCACAGGAGCCGATACAGTGGCTTGTGGTTGCCCTGGTTATCGCCATATTTATGGCCTTCTGGGTGTTGAAGTCGTATCAGTTCCATAAGATCGCCGGCTACTGCGGCATTTCGAATTCTTTTGGACATCACACCCAGGCCTATTTTGCCGGCCGCTTGTCTTACAAAAAATTCCTGCCGCTGCACATCAGCAATGCCGCTTCGATAGTAGAACTGCGAAAGATAGGCGGAACACCGAGGCAGGCGTATTCTGCCCTGTTCCTGTTTCAGATGTTCATCGTCTTCGAGATCGTCTTCTATTCTTTGTTCGGCCTGGCCTATACCGGCTGGTCGGCCTGGCTCTTGCAGCTGCTATGGGCCATTGTGGTATTCAGCCTGCTGTACTGGTGGACGCGCCCGGCGCCTGAAGAAACACCAGGCGTTTCAATCTTTGCCGCAGCACAAGCTCACATCCTGGAGCTGATCAAACAGCCGGGCCTGTTGGCCGGCCTTTGTCTGCTTTCGGTTATTGCTTTTGGTATGCAGGACATATCCGCCTACCTGCTGACCATGGCCTTCTCCACCCAGCAGGTATTGCTGCATGTTGACTTCGGTATATTGCTTATGGCGTTTGTAGCGGGTTACATCGCCCGGCAGATCCCCTTGTCAGCAGGAGGGATCGGACAATTTGAATGGGCGTTCACAGCCGCCTTGTTCCTGGGCGGCATGGGCTTGCCGGAAGCGGCCACTGTGGCTTTGCTGTACAGCTTCTTTTATTATTTCTCTTTTGGGCTATTTTACCTGATCACCCTTTCCTGGCGGGGGGCTCGTTCCCCCCTGCGGGCTGTTGTCAGCCTGCTGAGCTATCCCGCAGGCAGTAACGGGGAGGAGGGCGCAGCTTCCGGAAAAGAAA
>CAYVVK010000348.1:0-2040 GCA_964454855.1 uncultured Phaeodactylibacter sp.
ATAAAGGAAAAAGCACTCCTAGAAAGCCGACAGTTATTGATCGCGCGTCGCTTAGCCTGGATTATTCCATACACCTGACACCGATGGTGAAAACACGCTCAGTCACCATATTGGCCATGATCTGCTGGCTGTCGCTGGCCGCCCAGACGGAACCCCCGAAAGGGCATGCTACGGACATTACCAGCCTGATGGGTATCAGGGACGGCAAGCTGAACGATATCGCGGAAGACTGGAACGGCTTTGTCTGGCTGGCCAGAGACGACGGCCTTTACCGCTTCGACGGCACCACCCTGAAACACTACATTAAATCCAGCGGGCCGGGCGGCCTGCCCCACAACAGCGTTCTGGACATCCTGATCGACCAGGAAAGGCAGGAATTGTGGCTGGGTACACCTTCCGGGCTTTGCCGGCTGAACCCCGCCACGGGAAAGTCCGTTCATTATACCTTTGATGTTTCCAACCCACACAGCCTTGCCGACAATTATGTGGCTTATATTTATAAAGATAGTAGCGGAAAGATCTGGGCGGGCTGTTACAATCACGGCCTGAGCCTTTACCGGGAAGAAACGGATGATTTCCAGAACTTTTACTTCAAAATCCCGAAGATCGACTCCCTGCAGGCTACCAACCCTGTACTGAACGAGAGCCGGGTCAATTCCATTGAGTTCATTATCGAAGATAAGAAGGATAAAAATCTCTTTTGGCTGGGTACCCCGCTGGGGCTGGCCTGCTTTAACGAATACACGGGGGCCTTCAGATGGCCTTTTCTGGAACGGCCTTCCGAAGAGGATTATCTCATGCGGCCAGTGATCTGTATCTACCCCTTTGCCGATCAGTTGCTGGTCGGCACCTGGGGAATGGCCTACGTATTCGATATCGGGCCGGGAACCCTGAAACTGATCCGGCCGAAAGCGGAAAATGGCACCATCTTTAAATATGTGACCAACCTTTACAGAACCAGTGAGGGCAAAATGTGGATCTCTTATAGTAATGGCCTGGCCAGTTATGATATGGAGAAGGGACAGCTGGAAGGGGCATGGGCAGATTCTCCCGAATTAAACGAATTCAAAGGAGTACGGTTGATAGACAGTGGAGGCCGGTACTGGGTGCGCTCTTCCGGGAAAACCGTAGTTTACGACCCGCTAAAACAGCTTACCGAGAACTTCGTAAGCAGGGAACTCATATCTCACTGGCCCCAGGTACTGAAAAAATGGGAGGCGGATAAACTCGTGCAACATTTTGTCGATGAATTGAATTCGGCTTCCTCTACTTCCCTGTACACCTGGATCACCAGCCTGCATATGGATCGCGAAGGGCGTATCTGGATCCGCCTGGCCCGCAGCTTTGCCATTTACGATCCCCGGACGGGCCAGTTTCAGGTGTTTTCCCATCACGATGAGCCGAATAAAACCTTCCGGTACGTCCAGAATTTTGCCGAGCCCGAAGACGGCCCGGTATGGATCGCCAGCCAGGATGAAGGGATCGGCCGCACAGATGCCCGAAACCTGAGAGCAGGAATCATAGAAAAAATATCGGCTGCCGACGGCCTGCTGAGCGACGAGATCCTGCAGATGGAATTTATTAATGAGCAGGAATTGTTGATCCTGTCCGAAAAAGGATTGTCCTTTTTTGACCCTCTGCGCAAAAATATTCAAAACTTCAGCTGGGACTGGGGCATTCCCCGCTCCAGGCTCTTCGTCCCCCTGCCCGACGGGCGGGCCGCACTGGGGATGAACCGTGGAGGGATCGGCATTCTGGACAAGGAAAAGATCTTTTCCATTCGATCTGTTCCCAAGCCGTATATCACTCAGGTGAACATAGAAGGAAAAGCCGTTTATCAGGCCGGAAACCGCATTTCGCTGGATGAGATCGAGATGCAAGCCCTCCGTTCTCAGATGAACCCCCATTTTTTGTTCAACTCTCTCAACTCCATCCAGCATTACATCATCAAGAACAAGCCACAGGAGGCGGTCGAATACCTGGACAATTTTTCCCGGCTGGTGCGCCTCATCCTACAGAACAGCAGAGCCCGGACAGTGC
>CAYVVK010000348.1:2050-6970 GCA_964454855.1 uncultured Phaeodactylibacter sp.
CGCCATGGCGTCCCCTATAACTTCCAGTTCCTGCCCCTGGCCGATGAGCTGGAAGCCCTCAAATTGTACATGGAGCTGGAAAGCCTCCGCTTTAAAGTCAAATTTGAACACATCATTGAAGTTGATCCATCCATTGACCCGGAGGCCGTTGAAGTCCCGCCCATGCTGATGCAGCCGTTCGTGGAAAATGCGATCTGGCATGGCATTCAGCACAAAGGGGAGAAAGGCAGAGTACTGGTCAGAATACATAAGGCCGGGGAGCAGCTGATCTGTGCCATAGAGGACGACGGCATTGGCCGGAAGGCTACCGCAAAACTAAAAAGAGCCTCTAAGAAGAGCCACCGCCCTATGGGCATGAAGATCACCCGGGATCGCCTGGAAATGATCAACCACTCCCGAAACGGAGAGGCCACGGTTGAGGTCATCGACCTCTACGATGCAAGCGGCAATGCTGCCGGTACCCGGGTGGTCTTTCGGCTGCCATGGCTGTGAAATGAGCACTATTCGCTAAATTGAGGCTCTTTAGCAACGTAAAATCATTACTACATGAGCACAAGACTACTGGTTTTACTCTTTTTCCTGCTTCTACTGGGCTGCAGCAGCCTGAAACAGAACAAAGCTTCGGGGGAATGGACGCCGCTCTTCAACGGCAAAAACCTGGACGGCTGGGCGGTCAAGATCAGCGGACATGAACAGGGAGAGAATTACAACCACACCTTTCGGGTGGAAGACGGCGTACTGAAGGTATCTTACGACAATTACGCCCGCTTCGACGGAGAGTTCGGCCACCTCTTCTACTACAAACCCCTCTCGAACTACCACCTGCGGCTGGAATACCGCTTTACCGGCGAGCAGGCGCCCGGCGGCGAAGGCTGGGCCTACCGCAACAGCGGCGTGATGTTCCACGCCCAGGCTCCGGAAAGTATGGAGCTGGATCAGGACTTTCCCGTCTGCCTGGAAGCCCAGTTCCTGGGAGGCTCGGGAGAAGGCGAGCGCCCCACCGGCAACCTCTGCACGCCCGGCTCCCATGTGTATATGGGTGGTACATTGATCACCGATCATTGCACCAACTCCTCTTCCAAAACCTACCACGGCGACCAGTGGGTGAAGGCCGAACTACTGGTGTACGGCGACAGCCTCATACACCACATCATCGAAGGCGATACCGTAATGACATATACCGACCCCATCATCGGCGGCGGGCACAAGCCGGAAGGCTATCCCCTGCCCAATGGCAGCGCTCTGAAGGAGGGCTACATCGCCCTGCAGGCGGAAAGCCACCCGGTGGAGTTCCGGAATATTGAGCTGAAGGAACTTGAATAGAAGGAATATCTGTGAGTATCCGCGTTTTTTTTACGCGGGGCTAAACCTGCCGGTGTTTTGCCTGGAGCCAGGCCTGCAGAAAACCCGGCAGCGTTTCGCGGGAGGCTTTCCTTTCTTAATACTGAGCCATTTGCAAGCCTACCTGTGCCAATACTACGGCAGGCAGGCGCCTTCCATCCCCTCATATCCCCACCCGCAGCCCCAGCGACATGATCGTCAGCGAGCTCAGCGGATTCGTTTCGCCGCTGAGCAGGGAGACGATGTCATTAGTAGAAATACTGACCAGCGAGTTGCCGGCAAAAGCGCCGGCCACGCCCAGCGGCAGCCGCAGGCCGAACAGCTCGTGATAGAACAGGCCACTGCTGAGGGTGATCAGCCGGGTACCCATGATCGACGGGCGGTACCGCAGGCCCACAAGGGCACTGACAGGAGTGGAAAAGCGCACATCATTTCCGGTAACGGGAAAGACAAAATCGCCGGATAGGGTAAAGGAACGGCTGGGGGTATAAAAGAGGTTGGCGCGGGCGCGGCCCGGCAGTTTATATTCGAAGGAAGAGCCTTCCCGCAGGCCGAAAACATCGTACAGGTAGTCCGTCTCCAGGTTGAACTCATAACTCTCGATGCCATCCTCGATGTTGGAAACGGCCTGCAGCTGGGCCGCATCCAAGCTGGCCGTTTCGTAATCGTAGGTGAGGCTGCCCAGGCCCTGCAGCGAAAGGGAAGCGCTAAGCGTTTCATTGATGCTCAGGTGCAGGCCAAAGCCCCAGGCCCAGCCGCTGCCGGCATTATGGAGAAGTTTGGTGCCCAGTTCTTCTCCAAGTGTGGCGGTGTTGCCGTAATTGATGTCATAAAAACGGCTGAAGCTGCTCTGCCCCACTACCCTGCCCTCAGCAAACTGCAGGTCGAGATGGCCGATGCCGAACAGGCGGGAAAGCTGCACGCCGCCGTACAGACGGAAGCCGTCCCAGCCCAGCAGCTGCCGGCCGTAGGCTATTTTGAGGGAACGGTAATGGTTGAAGTATATCTCGGAGCCATTGGCGGAGGAGGGGATGTCAACCATGGTGTCCTGCTTTCCGGACAGCCATTCTGCATTCAGGCCAAAAAGGGCCAGTTCGGTGAGGGTTTCTCCAAGAAGGAGGTTGCTTTCCACCTCATCCGAGACCTCTACCGACAAGCCACCCAGGGTGGGCGACACCAGGGTGAAGCCCAGCCAGGTGGCCTTGGTGCGCATGTCAAAATCCAATTCGTCCAGCTGTACCAGTTGGGCCAGCTCGGCCTTGGAAGTAGTATCCAGCTGGCCGTCGCTGAAGGTGAATCGGTTGACAAAGACCTTATCCAGGGCTTCGGAATGAGAGCTGAAGCCCACCTGTAAAAGGCGTATATCGAAGGCCGTCTTACCGCTTACGCCCAGAAAGGCGGGATTTGCCGAAAGGGCGTTGCTGTTACCATAAACGATGCTGTCCGAACCGCTGATCTGTTTGCCCTGGTCATAGAAAACCTGGGCTCGGAGGGAAGCAATATAAGTCAACTACTTTTGTCCGGGCACTAATATCCTTTCAATTCTCCCAACGGCCCTGCCCTGCCGGCCTTCTACAAAGACTTCATATAGGCGATCACCAGGTCGCGCACATCATTGCGGATGGCCTTCCCCCCGATCATCAGTTCCTCTTTTTCCTGGTATTGGTGTTCTCCCAGAAAACCAAGATTGGCCTCATTGCCCTGAGCGACGAATTCGGGGAGCACCACTTTATAGGCCTTGGCCGGGATCAGGGCCTCGCCATTGATCAGCCACTGGCCCATGTCCTTTTCTACATTTTTAATCTGGAAATAACCTCCCTCGCCCCGGTTCTTTTCCAGGCCTGTATCCAGGGTTTTGGCCAGTACTTCTCCGGGGATCTCCATCCAGGTGATGGCGCCGCCGAAGGGGAAAGTGCGCAGCACATCGTACTGGGTGACGATGCCTTCGATATTATCGTCCATGCGCATGGAGCCGCTGTTGACGAGGTATACATCGGCGCCGGGCCAGGCCGCCGAGAAAGCATCTACCGTGATCCGCCCATAGTTGGCCTGCCGGTTGCGGATGTCTACTTCCTTGCACTCCAGGGGCACTTCGGAAAAAAGCACCTGCTCATCGGGCAGATAGCCCATATTGCGCATGATGGCATCCACATCGCCCTGCCATTTATTCACTACTTCCTGGGTGGCGGGGTCATCGGGGATGGTATTGTCGATCCTTTTTAAAGTGGAGCGAACCCTTGACAGGCCGGAAGCGGGATTGAAAACTACGCGATGGATATACACCGATTTGGCATTGGCATCGGCCTTGGTGATGACGGTATTTTCTACATAGTGGTTCATGTTGACGTGGTCATGCCCGCCCATAAAGAGCAGTACGCCCGGCACTTCGCGCGCCAGTTCCAGGTCTTCGTCCACGTTGAGGTGGGTGAGGGCGGCCACGAGATCAGTTTGTGGTTTGACCTCTTCGTAGGCTGCCTTGAAAGCCTCGGTAACCGGTTCGTAGCTGACGTAATCCGCCTGGTTAAAAGGCAACACCACGCCGATAATGCCTACCCGCACCTTTTCGCCCTTACCGTTGGTGAACTCCCGGATGATGTATTCCGGAATGGGCTGCTCCTCGCCATTTATTTCCTGGACGAAGGGCCGCTTTTGCGCTCCGTCGGCCCGCAGCACATTGCAAGCGACGTATTCAAAAGCACTTTGGTTGATGCGGTTTTGCAGCAGATCAGCACTTTTCAGGTCGAACTCGTGATTGCCAAAGGTGGCGTAGTCCATGCCCATTACATTGAAGGTTTCCACCATCTGCTGGCCGGCGATGCGTTCGCCATCCTCCTTCTTCAGCGTGCCGATGAGGGAGGGGCTCAGAAAATCACCGGCGATGACGGCGATGGTATTGGGGTTCTCCTGCAGCAGCTGTTTTTTAACCGTAGCCACCCGCGCCAGGCCGCCGGCCTTTCCTCCTTCCAGCGGAGCGATCTCATAGACGTCGTTGAGGTGGAGGATGGTGAATTCCACATTCGATGTGGGGTCGGTAGTGACGGCCTGTTTGCCGACATTACAGGAACTGGCCAGGATAAAAAGGCCTAAGAGTAAAGTAAGGGAGCGTAATTTCATACCGGTCTTCTTTTTAAAGGGTAAGATACCTCATTCGGTGGAATGGGCGGGCTTTTGCAGCAGGAATACGCTTGCCTGCCCGGCCCCTGCCAGAAATGGGGCAGGCAGGCAGGCAGCACTGTCTCTAATTCAGGTAATTGATCTTAAAAAATTCCCGGTAATTGTCCACGGATTTCTCCTTCAGGATCTCCCGGTAATTATTCTGGTTGACGGCGAACACCTCGTATTCCGCTCCCGTATTGATGAAATCCTTTTTGTTGGCCTGTACCCCATTGAAGTATTTCATGGCCTCCCCTTTATTCTTAAAGCGGCGCATGACCAGAATGGGCATGCGGTCTTCCGCATTAATGCCGAGGTAGATATTATTAATGGAGATGCGGTCCAGCTTGTGGTATTTCTGGTTGTAATCGGAGACGGCGATCTTGTTACGGTTCAGGTCGATGTCCTTGTCCTTGAATACCACGA
>CAYVVK010000349.1:0-6961 GCA_964454855.1 uncultured Phaeodactylibacter sp.
GTCTTCGGTTTTAAGTGCCTTGGCCAGTTCTTTGGATTCGGTGAGCTGGGGGTAAGCTTCTTCAAAACGCTCCATCTCGGTGAGCAACAGCCCGATGTTGCTCTTGGTACTGGCGATGCCGTAGGTAAATTCCAGCTGTTCAAAAATACTCAGGGCCCGGCGAAAAGCAGCGAGGGCTTGATCGAACTGTCTGTCCTTATAGTGAAGGTTGGCTATGGTGGCGTAGCAGTAGGCCTGCCCCTGGATATTCCCGGTTTCCTGAAAGATGGACAAGGCGCGTTGTGCGTAGTTCATAGCCTCTTCTCCTTTGGTAACAACAGACAGGCCCTGGCATACGGTGGCGATGTCGTTTTGCGATCCCAACTGTTCATGATCGGCCAGGGCTTTCAAAAGGTTGGATTTGGCCTCCACCTCATTTCCAATATCTTTGTGCAGCAAGCCAATATTATAGCGCGCCGTAGCTTTGCTCTCTATGTTTTGTATGGATTCGGCAAGCTCTAATGCCCGCCTGGCATAACTCAGTGCCGTATCGGTTTGGTTTTGGGTTTTGTAGATGGAAGACAGAAAGTTCAGCACCTTGATCCTGCTTCCCGGGTCCTGCCCTTCGTTTAGATATTCGAGTGCCTGATTGGCAAAAGCAATGGCTTCGGTACTGTTTCCGGCATAGTATTCAATAACGCCTTTGGTGTACAGGGAGGAATAGATGCCCCAGGGAAAACCGATGGCATCGGCCAGGTGGAGCGCGCTGTCTGTATAGACTCTGGCAAGCTTCGGATCGGCCCATATGTATGCAAAGCCAATATCCCGCAGGGCTTTCACCCGCATGCTGTCTTCCGTTTGCCGGGCCAGCACCTTCAGGAGGCTGTCGACGGTTTGCTGCTGGGCGGTTGTGGTGCAGAGGCATGCTGTGACTAGCAGGGCGAGAATACTGAGTTTTTTCATACCCGTGTTTATTCTGGGGTGGCCGAAGCTTTGCGTCAGAATAAAGGTACGAAATTTCGGCTATTCCTTATCCGGCACCCGGCTCATCGCCCGTTCCGAGATGGCGGTGATGGAAAGTGAGGGGTTGACGCCCGGGTTGGCGGAGATCATCGAACCATCGCAAACCAGCATGTTCTGATACCCAAAAACGCGGTTGTCCTTATCGATCACCCCTTCTTCTGCATTTTCTCCCATGGCCGCTCCGCCGAGAATGTGGGCGGTGGAGGGGATGCCGAAGAGGGTCTCGGTGAAGGCTACGAAGGACTTGCCGCCCACGATCTGCTCATAGCGCCTGGCCAGGGCTTCCGCCTGGGGAATGAAAGCGCTGGGGCTGGAGCCTTCCTCCCGTTCGGTCTTTAGCTTGGTAAAACGGCCCAGCTTGAGGCGCAGTGTGCTGTCCAGCGTCTGCATAAAAAGAAGGAAGGTGGAGTGGCTGGCGTAATTTCGGGAAAAAACCGCGCGCAGAAAGGGTAGGGGAGCACGGAAAAACTCCCCGAACATTTTGGCGTAACGCTTCCAGGCGGAACGGCCGTGTGCCATAGGCGCCATCAGCAGGCGGAAGAAACCGGAGCCCTTGCCGTAAATGGTGGGCTCCAGGTGGCTGTGCTCATCGGTGTGGAGTACGGAGCCGATGGCAATGCCCTGCGTGAAGTCACCCTTCGAGCGGTCCAGGCTCATCACGTTGACCAGCGACTCGTTGTTGGTGCGCACCTGGCGGCCTACCTGATCGGAAAGGCGGGGCAGGGAGCGCTTTTTGAGCTGCAACAAAAGCGGTACGGTGCCCAGTACGCCCCCGGCAAAGACGATGCCTTTGGCGGTGGCTGTGCTCCGGGCGCCTTTTGATCTTGGGTTTGTAGACTTGAAAGAAATCCGGTAGCCCGTGGCGCCCTCTTTTCCATCCAACGGCACTACATCGTATACTTCCTGTTCGGCCAGGATCTCCGCGCCCAGCTGCTGCGCCAGGTAGAGGTAGTTCTTGTCGAGGGTGTTCTTGGCGTTGTGTTTGCAGCCGGTCATGCAGGCGCCGCAGTGGATGCAGCCGGTGCGGCTCGGGCCTTTGCCGCCGAAGTAGGGGTCAGGCACCGTCTTGCCGGGCTCGCCGAAGTAGACGCCTACTTTTGCCGGCTCAAAATGATCTTCCCGCCCGATCTCGCGCGCCAGTTGCCGGACGGCGCGGTCGGCAGTACCCAGCTTCGGGTTGCGGGCGGCGCCCAGCATGCGGTAAGCCTCCTCGTAGAACGGTTTTAACTCTGTTTCCCAGTCGGCCAGTTTTGCCCAGCTGCCGGAAGTGAAAAAGGCCTTTTTCGGTACCGGCAGGGTATTGGCGTAGGTGAGGGAGCCGCCGCCTACGCCCACGCCGGAGAGAACGGTGACGTGGTTGAGAAAGGTCATCTTGAAGATGCCGCGGAAGCCCAGCCTGGGCTCCCAGAGCCAGCGTTTGAGGTCCCAGTTGTGGCTGGCAAAATCCTTAGCCTGGTACCATTTGCCCTTTTCGATGACCAGTACTTTATAACCTTTTTCCGACAGGCGCAGGGCAGATACCGAGCCCCCGAAGCCGCTGCCGATGATGATGTAGTCGTAGTTGAGCCCTTGTTTCATAAACTTTTTGTTGGCAGACATCTTAAGGTGGCTGACAACTTATAGATTTTCACTCAAAAAGGCGCAAATTTTAGTTCAGAAAGTAAATTTTCACCAAGTTAATTGATGTCAGACACTTTAAAGAGGGCTGACATCTTTAAGACAAGATGCGTTTCTTCATTCAATCATTATACTTCACATACTTCTCCACCAGCATAGCGATCACTACCCTCAGCCCTTCTGAGGCCTGTCTGGAGCGCTTTGGTAAAAAGCCGGGGGATTATTTTTAAAGGGACAGGCTTCTTAACTTCGCAGGCTCAAAACGCCCAAAACATGACGCCAGCTATTTGTAGAGCCTATGCCCTGATAGGATTGTTCATTGCCGCCGCGGCGTTGGCCCGGGCTCAGGAATTGTTGCCCAACCCTTCCATGGAAGGCCCGTCGCGTATGAATTTTCCGCCGGCGCCCTGGATGAACTGCGGCCCTCAGAGCACCGCCGACACCCAGCCCGGCCAGTTCGGCATCACCAAGATCGCGGCCGACAACTTCACCTGCATCGGCCTGACCGCCCGGGGCGACGGGCAGTTCGCCCCCCCGGCCGCCGGCAGCGCCGAGGGCGTTGGGGCCTTCCTGCTCGACACGCTGCTGCCCGGCCAGGAGTACGACCTGACTTTTTCCCTAAGCTATGACCCCGCCTTTTCCTGGGAAGGTATTAATTACGGCAACCCCTGCCGCCTGCGCATCTTCATCGGCGAGGGCGAATGCGGCAAAGCGCAGGAGATCTACCTTTCCCGGCCTATCGATCATTATCCCTGGCTGGAGTACACCTTCCGCTTCACCCCCCTGGCCCGGGCTGATTTCCTCATCTTCGAGGCGGCCTTCGCCGATGAAACAAACCGGCAAACCGGGAACCTCTTCCTCGACGCCGGCCGCCTGCGCAAAAGTGAAGTAGAAGAACCCGCGCCCCCGGAAGACACCATCGAGGTGCAAATGGATACCCTCTGCCCGGCCTACCTGCCCAATGCCTTCTCCCCCAATGACGATGGCCGTAATGACACCTTTCAGGCCTACCTGTCTTGCAAGCCAAACCGCTTCCGCCTTTCTATCTTCAGCCGCTGGGGCGGCAAGGTGTTCGAAAGTAAAAAGCCCGGGGAAGGCTGGGACGGGCGGATCAAAGAAAAAGACGCCCCCACCGGGCTCTATGCCTTTGTGCTGGAATACGAATTCGGGGACGGGGAAAAAGTACGGGAGTATGGGGAGCTGGCGCTGTTGAGGTAAGAATTTTTTGTTTACAGCTCCAACTCATAATACTCCGCCGACAGCCCGTCGATCTCTCCCCTTTTATAGAGCGTAAAGCCCAGCTTTTCCAGTATCCGTTTCGAGCCCGGGTTGTCGGGATGGACGATGGCGATCAGGCGGCGGAAGCGGCCCAGGCGGCGGGCGTAGTCCGTAAAAAAGGCGGCGATCTCGGAGGCATACCCTTGTCCCCAGAATTCCGGGAACAGGGCATAGCCGATCTCGGCTTCTCCCTCATCGGTAATCACCAGTTTGCCGAAACCCACGTACTTTCCATCAGCTTTGGAAAAGGCCAGGAAGCTGCCGGTGCCCTCTTCTTCGGCGCCTGATGCCATTACCCGTTTAAAGCGCTCGCGCCCTTCCTCCTCGGTCAGGGCCCGGCCGGTGATGTACTTCATTACTTCGCTATTGGTGGCCAGCTGGAGGTAGTAAGGCAAGTCATTCTGTGTATAGCGGATGTAGTTGAGCCGTTTGGATCGTAGTTTCATGTCCTAAATGTATTTCCGGTAACACACCAGCCGGTTCACCTCTTCAAAACCCTGCTTTTCGTGAAAGGCCTGGCTGGAGGTATTGCTGATCTCGGTGTCGGAGGCTATTTCCGTGCAGCCCTGCTTTTTGCACCAGGCCTCCCCTGCTTCCACCAGCTGCCTGGCCAGGCCGGCCCCTCGATAAGCCGGCTCGACGTAGATGCCCTCGATGTAGCCGACGGGCGATGATGTTGTGCCTTCTACATAGTCGCTGCGCAGGGAGAGCTGGATAAAGGCGATGCATTCGCCATGCTTGGCCCGGCCCAAAAATACAGCCTCTTTCTCAGAATGCAACAGCCCAGCCGTATTTTGGTACTCTTCTTCGTATCGGCATTCCGGCCAGAGTTTCAGCATCAGGCGGGCGAGTTCCGAGAGGCTGTTTTCTGAGAGGGGTTCGATAGCCATGGTTTAAAGTTCGAGTTTCATCAGGATATCCGTTTGCTTTTCATCGCCGAGGTAGAAAGGGTGAGCGCCGAATTTCACGAAGCCGTTTTTCCGGTAAAAAGCTACGGCCCTCGCATTTTTTTCCCACACCCCCAGCCATATGGCATCCATCATTTTTTCTTTTGCGATAGCGTAAGCTTTGTTGAATAAGGCCTTTCCAACGCCCTTTCCATAATATTCGGACAGCACATAGATCCGCTCGATTTCCAGGGCATTTTCAAGCAATTGCTCAGTTTGGGCTTCCCTCCAGTTCACTTTTAAGTAGCCCGCAACCTGCCCCTCGGCCTCAGCAAAATAGAACAGCGATTCGGGATGGCTCCATTCAGCGGTTAGTTGTTCCTGGCTGAATTTTTCTTCCAGGTAATTAGCCATATCCGAGGCCGTATTATCATCGGCAAATGCTTCAATAAAGGTAGCTTTTCCAATTTCCCGGAGTTTGTCCAGATCGGGCTTGTTAACCGGCCTAATAGAGATCATATCAGGGACATTGTTTTGGCAGGAATTTAAATTTAGCAAAAACATCCCAATAGTAGTATATTTCCTACCGATATATCTAAACCTTAGACGATATGAACAGAAGAAAATTCCTCCGCCATTCCAGCCTGGCCCTCGGAGCCCTGTCGGCTGCTCCTGCTCTGGCCTTTCCCCCTTTTTCCTTTCCAGGCAGCCCCTTTGAGCCCCGGCGGCCGCCAAAGGAAGAACGCACCTTCACCAGTGAGGCCGTAGAGGCCATCATCCGGAAAGTAAAACCCGCCATCGCGGATGAAGAACTGGCCTGGATGTTTGAAAACTGCTTTCCCAATACCCTGGATACTACAGTGGACTATGAAGTCATCGACGGTAAACCCGATACCTTCATCATTACCGGCGATATCGACGCCATGTGGCTGCGCGACTCCACCGCCCAGGTCTGGCCCTACATGCCGCTGATCACCAAAGAAAAAAAATTGCAGGATCTCGTACTCGGCCTGGTCAACCGGCAGGTAAAGTGCGTGCTGAAAGACCCCTACGCGAACGCTTTTTACAAGGATCTCACCAAAAAATCGGAATGGAAGAGCGATGAGCCGGAGCCCATATCGGGCGTGCACGAGCGCAAGTGGGAGATCGACTCGCTCTGCTACGTTGTCCGCCTGTCTAACGAATACTACCGCCTGACGGGCGACGACAGCGTCTTCGATGCGGATTGGGATAAAGCCATGCGGCTCATCGTACAAACCCTCCGCACCGAACAGCGTAAGGACGGTACTTCGCCTTACTATTTCCGCCGCCGGACAACGGCCATGATCGACGCGCCGCCCTTCGACGGTACGGGCCGGCCCATACGCCCGGTGGGGCTGATCTGTTCCATGTTCCGCCCCTCGGATGACGCTACGCTCTTTCCCTTCCTCATCCCTTCCAACATCTTCGCGGTACTATCCCTGCGCCAGCTGACAAACATCTACGGCAATGTGCTGACGGATAAAGCTTTTGCCCTGGAATGCCGCGCCTTTGCCGATGAGGTGGATGCGGCCATCCAGAAATACGCCATCGCCAATCATCTGGATTTCGGAAAGATCTACGCCTATGAAGTGGACGGCCATGGCAATCAGGTGTTCATGGACGATGCCAACGTGCCCTCCCTCATGTCGCTGGCCTATCTGAGAGCTCATGAACCCAAAGACCCCATCTACCGGCGCACCCGTAAATTCCTGCTCAGCGAGGCCAACCCCTACTACCTTAAAGGCGAGGCCGCCGAAGGCCAGGCCAGCCCGCATACCGGCAAGGAGAAGATCTGGCCCATGGGCATCATCCTGCGGGCGATGACCAGCACGGATGAGGACGAGATCGCCTACTGCCTGCGCACGCTGAAAAACACCCATGCCGGCACCGGCTTCATGCACGAGGCTTTCCACAAGGATGACCCCACAGACTTCAACCGCGCCTGGTTCGCCTGGGCGAATACCCTGTTTGGGGAGCTGATCCTGAAGCTCTTTGAAGAGCGGCCGGAGATTTTGGAGAGGGCGTTTTGATGGCTGCCAAACCTTCCAGCGACTGCCTGCCGTGCCGCCAGCTAATCTTTATACACAAAAATTCGAGAATGGACATGACGGGTTGAATCTGCCAGGTTTGCAGGGGGCATATTTTTATGGAAAATT
>CAYVVK010000350.1:0-6948 GCA_964454855.1 uncultured Phaeodactylibacter sp.
GTCTTCCGGCACGTCTCCATCCACGATGCGGTGCGCCAGGCCTTCCACGATGGCGGTTTTACCGACACCAGGCTCCCCGATCAGGATCGGGTTGTTCTTGGTGCGGCGCGCCAGGATGTGGAGCACGCGGCGAATCTCGTCCTCGCGGCCGATCACCGGGTCGAGCTTGCCTTCTCGGGCACGCTCGTTGAGGTTGATGGCGTATTTATTCAGTGCGTTGTAGCTGTCTTCAGCGCTGTGAGTGGTCACGTGGCTACCCTTACGCAGCTCTTTGATGGCTGCTTTCATGGCCTTTTCGCTTACGCCGCTGTCCTTAAGCATCTGAGAAACACTGTCCTGCGTGTGGAGGATACCGAGCAGCAGATGCTCTAAAGCGACGTACTCATCGCCAAATTCCTTCAGGTAGGTATTCGCTTTCTGTATGGCCTCCGTGGCTGTACGCGACAGATACTGATTGCCGCCGCTCACCTTGGGGTAAGAGGCAACGATGCTGTTGGTGGCCTGCCGGATGGCATCGAGGTTGACACCTAACTTCTTGAAAACAAAGGGCGTCACGCTCTCGTCTACCTCCAGGATACCCTTCAGCAAATGCCCTAACTCGATGGCCTGTTGCTGGCCTTCCATGGCCATTTGCTGCGCCCGCTGGACAGCCTCCTGCGACTTGATGGTGAAATTATTCAGGTTCATATGGCTGTGTTTTTTATTCTTTCCTAATCTGGAAAAGAAAGCCGGAAGATTTACTTTTTCCGGCCTTTCTTTTTAACACCTGTTTTAATTCAAATGATGTACCAGACCCGATAGAAGTAAAAAAGCAGCCATATTGGCACCCAAAAGTATTAGAAAGCGCCATATTGGCAAAACACTTCCGGGAGTAGCAGCAGGCGTTTATTATTTTTTTGCCATCAATTTTCCTGCAAGCCGGCTATCATTTCATAGATACGGGCAGCCAGCGGGCTGGCGCCCCGGTCGTGGTTAGACAACACGGCAACGATATAGCCCTTGTCCAGAAAGATATCCAGGTTGCCATTCAGGCCAGGGAAGCCGCCACCATGGCCCACCACCTTACCAGCCGGCCCTTCTTCCACCGAAAAGCCATAGCCGTAGCGGCTGGTGTGGGCCGTCCACATCTTCTCCAGAGATTCTTTGGAAACCAATTTTCCACTCTGCAGGGCCAGGGCGAAGCGGTGGAGGTCGCTGACGGTAGAAAAGCCACCTCCCGCCGGGCCGCCCTTGATGACGTGCTTGTAAAGGTTGTTTTCCCAGCCCCACTCGTTATCAGCGGGAAGGTATCCGATGGCCAGGTTTTCCACGGGCTGGCTCATGTCATAGCTGTCGGAATGCTTCATACCCGCAGGGCGGTAGATGTGCTCGCGGATATAATCAAAATAATCCTGGCCGGTGGCGCTTTCGATGACAACGCCCAGCAAAAGCATGCCGGTATTGCTGTAACGGAAGCGCTCTCCAGGTTCAAAAGCAAGCGTATCTCCTTTGACCAAAGGTTTATAGTCATTCAGCTTGCGATACAATTCCCGGGAACTGTTCCAGTAGATATCATTGAAGTAACTGCCCAGGCCGGAGGTGTGCGTCAGCAAATGGTGAACGGTGATTTTTTCCGCGATGGCCTTCGGCAGCCAGCTCTCGTCCACGTATTTGCTGATGGGGCCGTCCAGAGCGATGGTTCCCTGCTCTACCAGCTGCATGATAGCCGTGGAGGTGAACATCTTATTCATGGAGCCCAGGTTGAACTTCGTATCGATATTGTTGGCTACGTGAAAACGTTTGGAGGCTTCTCCGCAGGCGGCGGTAAAGGCCACTTCCTCTCCTTTTGCCACCAGCACGGTGCCTGAAAAGGCATCCTTGCCGCACAGGCGTTCCAGCAGGGCTTTGAGTTTAGGAGCCAGTTCTGATTCGGTGATCACTTCCGGTTCCACATTGCCGGGGGTGCGGGCGGGAGAGAATTGAATGCCGGCGATGCGCTCCTCTTCTCCGGAAAAATCCAGGCTGAAAGCCTTCCAGCTTTCGAATAGTTCATCCTTCAGGATAACTACCGTTTCTTCCCGCTCCGGCACATAGGTACGGATGCTGTGGAAACGGATGCCGCCGGTTTCCCGGTAGAAGGACCGGAATACATCAACATGAGTTTCCATAGAGGCTACGCCCTGAAACTCTTCGGTACAGTGAGTGGTAATGAAGGCCTCTACTGCAGCCGGCTCATTGGCATTTACTGCATCGATAAGCGCAGCGATGCGCTGGCCACGAGTACCTTCCGGCAGCCTGGATACATCTTTATAGCTGTGTTCACCAGCCTGTTGAGCGGCTGCCAACAGAGGGAGCAAAAGCAATAGACAAACAAAGAGAGTGGGTTTTTTCATCAGGTGGATTTTTTATTACGAAATACTTCGTAGACAAAAGTACGCCAGCTTTAAGGATTTCGCAAGAAAAAGTACGAAACTTTTCGTAAAAAGAAGCTCACCTCTTTTCACCACAATTCCACCAGGAAGAGGGCCGGAAACAACAATAAGTTAAGCAATAGCAGCAAATTTGTGAGCCAGCCGTTGCGCATCTGCTTCAGCCAGTGCTTCTGATTGTTCATGTACAGAAGCAGGGCCGCCAGAAATGGCATGAAAAATGCGCCGGTGACAGTATAGGCAATGCCCACTCCTGTGGCGGCCACTATAAAACCTGGGCCGAAGTAGCGAAAAAAGTTTCTGAGTTTTCCCGATGTCATTTGGCCGTATCAACACGTTACATTCTTACTCCACAAGGTACTGTTTTTTGTTAGCCTACCCGGCTTAAACCCACGTCCATTAAACCTTCAGGCACTGAGCCTGTTAAGTAAGTTGGAATGGATACACCCCCAACCTTCTGTTATCACACACTAAGTAACATTAGTCTGCCAGCAGCCAAAAGGCGCCGGGATTTCTCATTGTTAATATTAGGCCCTATTTTTGGCACTTTGTTAACCAAAACTTCATCAGTATCGTGAAAAGGATTGTTTATCTGACCAGTTTTTTACTGCTCTTAGGAATTTGTGTTCAGGCACAGGAAGAAGCCCAGGCTGCTTCCGCCGCCAGCCTTTACAATGAAGGCCTCACAGAGCTAAAAGCAAAAAATTATGCGGCGGCATTTCCATTGATGCAACAGGCCATCGAAGCAGCCGACCCGGAAGACGAAACGGATGCCAAGGTGATACAGCTCGCCAAGCGCAATGGTTCCATCGCTGCCTATTACGCCGGTAATGACGAACGCAAGGAAGATGATTTCGAGGCTGCTCTTGAGATCTACAATGCCGGCATTGATTATGCACCGGGCTTCTACGCCAACTACATCGGACGGGCGCAGGCCCTGGAAGGCAAAGGCGAAAATGCCGAAGCCATCAAAGCCTATCTCGAAGCCGGCGACGTATGCCAGAAGGCTGAAAAAGAAGATAAGGCCGAAAAAATGAACAGCAAGGCGGAGAACATGGTGGCCGTAGCCTGGGGAGATGACAAATGGGATGCTACCGCCGAATATGCCAAAGCATTCCTCGAAAAAAGTGAATCTCCTGAGGTACATTATTACCTTGCTTATGCTTTGAAGGAACAAGGCAACACAGACGATGCCCTGGCCCATGTCGAGAAAGCCATAGAGATGGCAAGTGCGGCCAAAGAAGACAGGTACTACATGCTGAAGGCAGAGGCCCTGGAAAAGAAAGGAGACAAGGAAGCGGCCATTGCAGCTTACAAAAAAGTCACCGATGCCAAGTACAGGGAACGCGCCGAGTACAAGGTCAACGAGCTGTCTGGCGGAAAATAGCCTTAAACTCGCCGCTATGGATCAGATGTCAGCCACCCTAGCCGGTGCCTGGCATCTAATCTTATGGCCTTCCATTAATATTACTCAATTTTATGGGTAATATGATATAAATGGACTGGCCCGATGATCCGAACCGTCATTGTTGAAGATGAGCTGCACAGCCGCGAGATGTTGCAGTGGCTGATACGGCATAACGCTAAAGAGGTAGCAGTAGTTGCCACCTGCCAATCCGGGCAGGAAGGAAGCCAGCCAAAAGTTTACCAGCAAACATCATTCTGTAGGACTGGAACCGCCCAGAAGCCGGCTGGCGGCCATGGAGCGCCAGTATCAGATAAAGGCAGAGTTAGAAATTGTAGGCCTGATGGATGAATAGGGGAAGGCCGCGGGCACATGTAAGGACTGTATACCCCCAAGAAACCAAAATGATTCCCAGCAGGTAATCGTCTGATTTCCTGGGGAAAAACAAAGAACAGCATATGCACGGCAGCGGCTCTAAAAAGAAGGAGGAATCCTTTCTAGGGCCGCTGTTTTTATTCTTCCATATCCATATTGTGAAAGACGTTGACCACATCCTCATCTTCTTCCATCTTGTCGATCAGCCTGATCACATCCTCCACTTCCTTATCGGTGAGGCTTTTGGTATGGCCGGGCAGGCGGACCAGTTCAGACTCTTCTACTTCCAGGCCTTTTTCTTCCAGTGCTTTCTGAAGGGCGCCATAATCTTCAAAAGCACACTGCAGGACGAGATGCTCGCCATCCTGGCTTAGCTCTTCCAGGCCGTGGTCGATCAGTTCCAGTTCCAGTTCCTCCATATCCTGGCTGGCAGCAGGCACTTTAAAGATGGCCTTGCGGCTGAACATATAGTCCACAGAACCGGAAGTACTCAGGTTGCCGCCATATTTGGAAAAAATATGGCGGACGCTCGCTACGGTGCGGGTGGTATTGTTGGTGGCCGTTTCCACGATCAGGGCGATGCCATGGGGAGCATACCCTTCGTAAACCACCTCCTGGAAGTCTTCGGCATCTTTGGAAACCGCTTTTTTGATGGCGTTCTCCACATTGGCCTTGGGCATATTGGCTGCCTTGGCGTTCTGCATGGCAAGGCGCAGGCGCGGGTTGTAATCCGGTTCCGGCCCGCCCTCTTTCACTGCGATGGATATCTCCCTGCCGATGCGGGTGAAGGCCTTGGCCATCCCCGCCCAGCGTTTCATCTTCCTCGCTTTGCGATATTCGAAAGCACGTCCCATAATGACTGCATTTGATGCATTAAAAAAGAAGGGCAAAATTAGCGTTTCCGGGCATTGTTTCCAACATTTTTTTCGGTATTTAAAGTTTTACGAAGGGCAGGGCAGGTTCTTCTCCTACTTTCAGCCAGTAAGTGCCTTCGGGCAGGTTTTCCAGCGTTATTTCCTGGCGGCTGCTGTTCAGTTGCCCGCGCTTGCAGGCCTTGCCCAGCGCGTCATAGATGTGATAAGGCTGGGGGTTGTTATAGCCGGGATATCCCACCAGCAGGGCTCTTGTTGCCGGGTTGGGAGCGATTCCTATTTCCACTTCTTTAGCGAGATCGAAATAAGCCACTTCAATATCCGAGTATTCTCCCCTTCCATCGAAATCGGCCTGGAACAAACGGTAATAGTTCATCCCAAGACAGGGATAGCCGTCGATATAGGTATAACGGGCGGCTTCTCCTTCTGCTTTAACAAAATCCAGGCTTTCCCAATCCCGCCCGTCCCGCGAGCGTTGTACCTCAAAACCGGCATTATTGGCCTCCCGGGCGGTCTCCCACTGCAGCTGCACTACCCTGTCGCCCGCCTCGGCAGTGAAGGATACCCATTCCACCGGCAAAACGCCGGAACTTACCGGCCAGCCGATGTCTTCCATCAGATTGAGCGCCAGGCCCGGGTGGTGGATGGCCTGCCCGGAGTTCAGCACGGGCTTCATCAGCTCGCCGGGAAAGCTAGTGGGGTCCCAGTGGCTGTAGCTGGAGCCGGAGGCATAATTTTCAGGGGTATATACCTTGGCGCTGCTGCCCCCATTTGCGGCGCTTACCGATGCACTGCCGATGTAGAGCCCATCGTTTTGCCCCAGCAAAAGTTCGCCAACGGTTAAAGAAGGGTTGGTAATGCTTGTGAGCTGCTGCTGGCTGGCGTTCTCCACCTGGCGGCTGTAGATATCGGGGACCCATACTTCCGAGGCCCGAGAGCCGTAACAGCCATGGCCATTTACACCATCGCATTCCACATTTTCATCTTCCCCTAACCCATCGTCAATATTACTAAAACCGGAGAACCCCAGGCCGTGGCCAATCTCGTGCAGCGCCACGGTCACAAAGTCGATCTGGCTCGACGGCACCTGCCCGTCCAGCTCGAAGTGCCAGTCGGTTCGGCTGGCGCTGAAGGCAGCCTGAATCTCCACACTCGCCCTGGCCGGGTCGTTGTTGAGGTATTCAAATAGCGCCATCGGGTACCAGCTTGTTTCGCCGCTAATGTTGCTGATACGGTAAGATGTCCCTGCCGTACCCAGCGTACTGCCACTAAGCGAGGTAGCCCAGCAGGCGTCCACCGTGATCGCAGTGTTGGTGTTGAGCAGGCCGGCCCAGATTCCGGCGGCATAATCCATAGCCGCCTGCGCATCAGGGGGCCATGCAGTGCAGGTTTGGTTGAGAAGTGTGCCGGAGCTCAGGTAATTGACCACAATGGTGGCGCCGGAGCGAAACTGAGGTGTAGGTTCCGGCGCGGGCACATACAGATAGCCTTGAAAAGGCGCCGGCGGCAGTTCGCAGGCGGGATGTTTCAGTTTCAATTCGTCGAGCTGGCCAAAAAGCAGGGAGGTGCTTGCCGTGAGGGCCAGGCAGAATACGATAACAGGTTTCATGCTTGCGCTTTTGCGTGTCTACAATAGTTAAAACCAGGGCGTTTTCGCTTGGAGGAGGGGGGGATTAACCGGGGAAAAGAAAGGCCGGGAAAAAATTGTTCAAAAAAATATAAGAACAATTTAGATGTCTAACGGCACAAAGAAACGAATTATTTTGGACTTTGGACGCAAGATGCCAGATTTCAGACGGCAAGTCATTGATAATCACAGATGTAATCGATGGCTCGGCTACCCGTCTAAGGTTGGACGCTTTTGAATGCCAGGCGGTTGTGAGAGCCC
>CAYVVK010000351.1:0-1104 GCA_964454855.1 uncultured Phaeodactylibacter sp.
TTGGCTAAAGAAAAAATCACTGGCCTGGCCAAACACGACACTTATTAAACGCGCGTCGCTTAAGTAAAAGCTAAAAAGCAGCGAGGTTTTTCCAGGCGGGAAAACCTCGCAAGCTTATCGTAAAAACCTTATCAGTAATTCTTTTAGCGGAAAGGGATCACCACCGGCAGGCGCGCCTGTGGGCCTTTGGCGTTCTTCATGTCTCTGAAGAATTCGTAGTAGGTGTAGTATTCGCCCAGCTCCTGCTTGAGCATGGCCTCATTGCGCACGTCGCCGTCCTCGCCCATCCACTGATCGAGGAATTGCTGCAGCGGGTCTTTGACGCGGGGATATTCCGTCAGGCGGTATTCGTCGAGTTCCGCCATGGTGGCCGCTGAGGCAATGGCTTGTTCCAGCCCGCCGAGCTTATCCGCCAGGCCGATATCTATGGCGCGGCCGCCGGTCCATACCCTGCCCTGAGCAATGGCGTGCACCGAATCGCGGCTCAGGCCCCGCCCTTCGCTGACCCGGGAGAGGAAGGTCTCATACATGGATTCGGTACGTTTTTGCAGCAGGCGCGCCTCTTCCGGCGACAGCGGGTAAAAAGGCGTAATGCCGGTAGAGAACTTGCTGGTCTTCACCGAATCGAAGTGGATGCCCAGCTTCTCGTCCAGCAGCTCACTGGCGTCCGGAATGGCGGAAACTACACCGATGGAACCAGTGAGCGTCTGGGGTTCGGTGAAAACAGAGTCCGCCATGGCGGAGATATAGTATCCACCTGAAGCGGCGTAATCGCCCATGCTGACGATGACGGGCTTGCCGGCCATTTTGGCCAGGTTCAGCTCCCGCCAGATGGCTTCGGAAGCCATGGCGCTGCCACCCGGAGAATTGACGCGCAGGACGATGGCCTTGATGTTGTCATCCTGGCGGAGTTCGCGGATATGGCGGGTGTATTTATCATCGCCAATGCTTCCGGGGCTGCCGTCGCCATCCACGATGGTGCCTTCGGCGTAGATTAGGGCGATCTTGTTTTTCACGCTATAATCTTTGTCCTCGGGATTGGCCCGGTTGTATTCCTCGATGGTGGCGGAGGGGATGTCCTCTCCTTCGTCCAGCCCCAGGAGA
>CAYVVK010000351.1:1114-4779 GCA_964454855.1 uncultured Phaeodactylibacter sp.
GGCACCGCGTACACGCAGGTGCGGACCTGCTCGCGGACTTCCTCCAGCGCTTCGTCGCGGTGAGCCACCCGGTCTATGAGGCCGGCTTCGGCGGCGGCTTCGGGGTCGATGCCTACATAATCACTGGCCAGCTGCCGCAGTTTTTCTTCGCTGAGGTTGCGGGAGGCGCTGATGTCCTGAAGGAAATAATGGTAGATATCGGTCAGGTATTCGCGGATCTGCATGCGGTTTTCGTCACTCATCTCATTGAGGCGGTAAGGCTCGCTGGCGCCTTTGAACTTGCCGGCGTAGAACACCTGCATGTCCACCCCGATCTTGTCGAGCATATCCTTAAAGAAGGGGATCTGAGCGGAGAAGCCCCGGAAATCGACGATACCCAGGGGGTTGACGATGATCTGGTCGGCGCTGGTGGCCAGGTAATAGGTACCCTGAGAATAGTACTTGGAATAAGCCAGAATGAATTTGCCGCTCTCCTTAAAGTCGAGCAGCGCTTCCCGCAGGACGGCGGAAGTGGCCAGCCCGCCGGCGGCCAGGGCGTCGGCCTCCATGAAAATACCCTTTATGTTGTCGTCTTCCTTGGCGCGTTCCAGCGTGGTAAGGATATCGCGCAGGCCGAGTACTTTTTTCTGTTTAAGGTTGAAAGGGTCCATTTCCAGATTGTTGGTCCTTTCCGGAATGGGGTTGTCGAAGGTGAGATAGAGGACACTGTTGGGTTTAATGTCTTTGGGGGCATCTGCCTGCCGGGCAATCTGAGTAAGGACGATGCCACCGATGCCTATGATCAGGACAAAGGTGAGGAGTATGCCCAGGCAGGAGGCGAGTAAAAATTTGAAAAATTGTCCCATTGTTGTGTTTACTGTTTAATTTTCCCAAAATTAGCACATGGAGGGTGGACCGCCCGGAATTTTAGATCAACTGCTCCATTTGTTAGAAAAAGAAGGGGCAGAATATATGTATACCACCCAACAAAGGCGTTATAATTTCTCCGGAATAATAGCCTGTTTTAGCCGAACACTTTAAATTTAGCGCAAGCTGACTCTGCCGGCTTCCTGGAATGTCTATATATCACTATGGGAAACCTGCTTGCCTGCCTTTCGTGCTCGCGCCCCACATCTAATAGTATTTTTAATATGAATGCAATTGTATCAACAGTCCGCAGCTATTCTTTGTTGCTTGTCCTCGCTTTCTTGCCGGGTTTTCCTCTATGGGCTCAGCAACTGGAAGTGAATAATGCGCCTCCCATCACCCCGGAGAACCTGATCACTAACGTCTTTCTGGGCGAGGGGGTAGAGGTATTGGATATTCAGTTTGATGGGGCCTCCAGTGCAGTGGGGTTCTTTCAGAACGCCGGCCAGCAGATCGGCCTGGAGCGAGGTATCGTCATGTCTACCGGCCTGGCCGCTTCCAATGCCTTTAGCATAGGGGTGGATGCGGCAGGTTTTCAGCAGTCGAGCTTTTCTCCCTCCGGCCCTGCTGCAGACCCCGATATGCTGCAGATCTCCGAAGGAGTAGCCCTCCATGACATGGTCAAATACGAGATCACTTTTGTGCCCATCTCCGACACCCTGCGCTTTCGGTACGTATTCGCTTCGGAGGAATATCCGGAATATGTCTGTTCTGATTTCAATGACATCTTCGGCTTTTTTATCAGTGGGCCGGGCATCAACGGCCCTTTTTCCAATAACGCCAAAAACATCGCCCTCATCCCCGGCACCGAACTGCCGGTAACCATCAACAACCTCAATCCCGGGCAGGTAGGCACCCAGGAAGCCAACATCATCAACTGCACCCCGCCGGAAGGCTCCCTGGCCTTTTCGGAATTCTACAACAGCAACAATTTTTCCGATCAGCGGCCGGTGTACGATGGCTTTACCGATGTGCTGGTTGCGGAGGCCGTGGTGGTGCCCTGCAGTACCTATACCATAAAAATGGTGATCGTCGATATTTTCGACGAACTGTTCGACTCGGGCGTGTTCCTGGAAGCCAAAAGCTTCGGTACCGGTTCCCTGGATGCAGAGGCCTATACGGTGAGCCTCGACGGTTCCGTGGCGGAGGGTTGTGCGGAAGGCCAGCTGGTTTTTTCCCTGCCCGGACGGACGGAGGCGGATTATCCCATCGATTATACGGTTTTTGGTACCGCCGAGAATGGAGTGGATTATCAAACCATTCCTCCGGGCCTTTTTATCCCCGCCGGTGACAGCCTGCTGTCCATTCCCATCATCGCCTTCGAGGACGGCCTGGATGAAGGGGAGGAGATGCTCTACATCGATGTGCAACGCGATGCCTGTACCCGCGATACCATTGCCATCCCCATCCGGGAAAGGCCGCTGATAGAAAGGGTGCTGGAGGCCGATACTTCCCTATGCCCGGGCGAATCGGCTGTCCTGGATGGCACGCTTGATATCCCAATTCCGGATGCGCCCTCTTTCATCCGCAACGAATTCCTGGCCGTGGCTCCCTTTAATACCACGGTATATTCGGAGATCGAAGTATCCGGGGCCTTTCCGGAAGACCTGGGCCCCGGCGTCATTCAATCCGTTTGTATCGAAGACCTGACGACAAGCTGGGCAGATGACCTTAGCATATTCCTCATTTCCCCCGGCGGCCAGTTCCTCGAACTGGTCACGGATATCGGTAACGGGGGAGATGATTTTATCGGCACCTGTTTTACGCCACAAGCCACTACGCCCATTACTTCCGTTACCGAAGCGGATGCGCCCTTCACCGGAGAATTTGCCCCCGAGGGCCTGTGGGAGGATCTCTACGGCCCGGGGCGGCCCACCAACGGCACCTGGCAGCTGGCGCTGTCGGATAAGTTTTTCGCCGATGTGCCGGTACTCAACAGCTGGTCCATTACCTTCGCCCCGCCCTACAGCGTCCAGTATAGCTGGGAACCCGCCGACGGCCTGAGCTGCCAGGACTGCCCGGATCCCGTGGCCAGCCCCACCGCCCCGGCTACCTATGTGCTGAACATCTCCGATTCTTACGGATGCCAGATAGCAGATACGGTGAACGTAGACCTCATCACCAGCCTGCAGGCGCCCCAGTTGCAATGCGCCTCCACCGGCAATAACAGCGTCACGATAAACTGGCCCCAGGTGCCGGGAGCCAGCGGTTACGAAGTAAATGTCAACGGCACCGGCTGGATGCCGGCCAACGGCTCTCTCCAGCATACCGTTGACGGCCTGAGCATCGGAGAAGAAGTCAGCTTTGAAGTGCGTACCACGGGTTCCTGCGGCGGAGAAACGGCTACTATATCCTGTACGGCTCTCGATTGCAGCCCGCCCACCCTGGAGTTGCTCAGCGTACAGGACGCCGGTTGTGCCGGTAGTACCGATGGGCAGGTGGAACTATCTGCTTCCGGTGGGCAACCTCCCTATGAATTTACGGTCAACGGCATTACCAACAGCAGCGGGGCCTTCACCGGCCTGCCTGCCGGCGATTACACCGCACAGGTAGCGGACCAGGAGGGCTGCCCCGCCAGCCTGAACTTTACCATCGGCCAGCCTACCGCTATATCTCTTGCACCACTTACCTCCTCCGTTTCCTGTAATGGAAACGCCGACGGCACGGCTACCGTACAGATAAGTGGCGGCAGCGGCCCCTTTAATTTCAACTGGAGCAACGGCCAGCCCGAACTTCGTTCCACGGTCGTAGACGAGGTT
>CAYVVK010000351.1:4789-6942 GCA_964454855.1 uncultured Phaeodactylibacter sp.
CCGGCCCCCTCTCCCTGCTGGTCACGGATCAGAATGGCTGCCAGGCGGATATTGAACTGAATATAACTGAGCCTTCTCCCATCACGCTGGAGCTCTCCGCCGATGGCCCCTCCTGCTTTGAAGGTAGTGATGGCACGGCCAGCGTGCAGGCTACGGGTGGATTCGGTGGCTTCACCTACAGCTGGAGCAACAGCCAGGCTTCCGCCGAAGCCACCGGCCTTTCGGCAGGCAGTGTTGTGGTAATTGTCACCGATGCCAATGGCTGCACGGCGGAAGATTCTATCCGCCTGGAAGAACCGGAACGACTGACAGGCATGCTCAGCACTGAGCCCACGAGTTGCCAGCCCCAGCCGGATGGCAGCGCCAGCATCAGCGTTTCGGGAGGGACAACTCCCTATACCTACGCCTGGAGCGATACACAGGGCCAGGCCACCGCGGAAGGCCTGGGCATAGGCACCTACTTCGTGACCGTTACTGATGCCAATGCCTGTACGCTGGTGGATACGGCCGTGATCGTGGGCGATCCCGATTTCAGCCTTACGCTGGAAGCAGAAAGTGTCAGTTGTAACGGAGACAGCGACGGAGCGGTACAGCTGACGGTAGAAGGGGGAGAGCCGGGTATGGCCTATACTTACAACTGGGGCGCCGGCCTGCCCGATGCGGCAGCGCTGGTTGGGCTTTCCGCCGGGCAGCATACCGTCACAGTCACCGATGAAATAGGCTGCACTGTGGTGGATTCCGTCGCAGTCGGTGAGCCCGCCGCTCTGGATATCAGTTTTGATGCTACCGCCACTTCCTGTTCCGGAGGGGATGACGGCAGCATCAGCCTGTTCATCGGCGGAGGGGTGTTTCCCTATTCCGTGCTTTGGAATAATGGCGATACTACAGAAGTCCTGCAGGAACTGCCGGCAGGTACCTATAGCGCAGAAGTAACGGATGCCAATGACTGTACTGCCTCCGTGGAGGTAACGGTGCCGGAGGCGAATCCCATCGAGCTGGAGGCCGAAGTACAGGGCGTGGATTGTTTCGGTGAACCTTCGGGTGCTGCCGCCCTCTCTGTACGAGGTGGCCGCCCACCCTATACTTACCGCTGGCCTGACGGTTCGGCAGCGGCCAGCCGCGAGGGCTTGCAGGCGGGAAGCTATAGCCTGACGGTCACCGACACGGAGGGTTGCGAACGCGTGGAAGAGGTCGTGGTCCCCGGCCCGGAAGAGGCACTGGGCGCAGAGATCGAAGCGCCACCGGTGAGTTGTTTTGGAAGAAAGGACGGCAGGATACAGATCAGCCCCAGTGGCGGAACGCCTCCTTATCTCTTCAGCCTGGATGGGGAGTTCTTCTCCGGCAACGGCACCTTCATCGGCCTGGAGGCCGGGGAATACAATGTGCTGGTTAAGGACGACAACGGCTGCATCTTCCGCTCGGGAGACATTGAAGTGCTGGAGCCGGGAGAGATCATGGTGGATCTCGGCGAGAACAGCTCGGTGCGCTACGGAGATACCATCCGCCTCGAACCGGAGATCAGCGGTGGGGCCCCGCCCTTCGGGTACGACTGGACACCCATGGACTCCACCATCCTCAGCTGCTTCGAATGCAGTGCTCCCCTGGCCTTCATCAATTTTCAGGTGAGCGTCAAGGTGGTGGTCACCGACATCAATGGCTGCACCGGAGAGGACATCGTGACCCTCTACGCCCGCAAAGACCGCAAAGTCTTCGTCCCCACGGGCTTCACCCCCAATGGCGACGGCAACAACGACCGCCTGCTGGTGCACGCCCGTGATGACATCGAGATGGAGGTCCTCTACTTCAAAGTATACGACCGCTGGGGAGAACTGGTCTTCGAAAATAAGAACTTCGCCCCCAACGAGCCGCAGTCTGGCTGGGACGGGCGCTTCCGCGGCCAGCCGGTGCAGGGCGGCGTGTACATCTGGCATGTGGGCGTGCGCTATGATGATGGGATGGAGGAGGAGTTTAGTGGGGGGGCTACGCTGATAAGGTAGGTAGGCGGACAGGTTTAGTTTATTTACACTGCTTCGAAAACAGAGTCTGAGACGCTTTATTTCCAGGCGTTCCGGGCGGATTGTTACATTGTTAAATTGTTGAGCGCAGCGAACCGTTTTTAAGTCACCTTGTTAGCTCCATCTTCTCATTAAGTA
>CAYVVK010000352.1:0-6938 GCA_964454855.1 uncultured Phaeodactylibacter sp.
CGGCGGGCGGCGATGAGGGCGGCCTCGTTGCAGACGTTGGCGATATCGGCGCCCGAGAAACCGGGGGTCTGTGCCGAAAGCGTATCGAGGTCGATGTCTTCGGAAAGCTTCAGGGGCTTGGTATGTACCTTAAAGATGGCCTTGCGTTCCTTGCGGGTGGGCAGCTCCAGGTAGATCTGCCGGTCGAAACGGCCCGGGCGGAGCAGGGCGCGGTCGAGCACATCACCGCGGTTGGTGGCGGCCATGACGATCACGCCGGTGTTGGTGCCGAAACCATCCATTTCGGTGAGTATCTGGTTGAGGGTGTTTTCCCGCTCGTCATTAGACTGCATGGAAACGGCCTTTCCGCGCGAGCGGCCGATGGCGTCGATCTCATCGATGAAAATGATGCTGGGGGAGTTTTGCTTGGCCTTTTTGAAGAGGTCCCGCACGCGGGAGGCGCCGACGCCTACGAACATCTCCACGAATTCAGAGCCGGAAATGGAGTAGAAGGGCACTTCCGCCTGGCCGGCCACAGCCCGGGCCAGGAGGGTTTTACCGGTACCGGGAGGGCCGATGAGCAGCACCCCTTTGGGGATCTTGGCGCCCAGGCGGGTATAGCGGTTGGGGTTCTTCAGGAAGTCGACGACCTCTTTCACTTCCACCTTTACTTCTTCCAGGCCGGCTACGTCGTCGAAGGTGACGTCGCTCTGGCCTTTTTCGAAAAGTTTGGCTTTGGATTTACCGAAATCAAAAATGCTGCCTCCTCCACCGAGGCCGCCGCCGCCACCGCCGGGGCGCATACGGCGCAGGATGAATATCCAGATGCCGATGATGATCGCAAAGGGCAGCACCCAGGAGAGGATGTTGCCCACCCAGTTGGTTCGGCTGATGTATTCTACGTCTATACGTTCTTCAACGGGCGTATCCTGCTGGGCTTCTTCCAGCGTTTGTTCGAAATTTTCGATAGACCCGATGGTGAATTTATAATGAGGCCCGGATGCGGAAGATTCAAAGTCACTATAAGGTTCCTGCCCGAGTTTATCCTTTTCGATATAGACTTCCGCAGTTTCCTTATTGATGACGTCAATTTTTTCCACATCTCCACTGGCGAGCATCTCCCGCTTGAACTTCGTCCAGGCGATCTCTTTGGCATTGTCGCCGCTGAAATAGAAAAGCGCCTGCCCGAGGATCAGCGCCAGGAGGAGGTATAGTATCCAGGAGGTGGAGCCCCGGGGAGATCCATTGCCCTGCTGTCCTGGTTTCTGCTTATTTTGAGGTTTTTTATTCTGATCGCTTTGTGCCATATACACCGATTTGATTTGTTCTGCTTGCTGTCCCCGGCCCTGAGGGCGGAGGTTCGGCGAAGCTGAAAAGGCCACCGCTTTTTTAGGCAGGAATGCCGTTTCCAATATAATTAAAACCCCTGAGGCCGCGGCTATGTTCGGAGGGAAATGTCAGCGCTCGTCATCGTAATGTTTTAAAATGAACTGGTGGATGGCGGCGAACAGGCCTGCAGTTTCCCGCACCTGCTCCTTCACCTGCTGCCGCTGCTGGCTTTTGCGGTACATACTGATGCCTGTGGCCCCGATCGACTTCCAGAAACCGCCGCCCACCTTGTCTTTTTCGATCACCGGCATGCGGTCCAGCAAGCGCCAGATGTAGCGGTCCTCAAAATTATACCTCACCCACTGCTGCATTTCTTCGCTGAAATCGAGGAAGATCTTCAGGTCTACCTCAAAGTTATCGCTTTCCTGTACGCGTTCTGCGAGGGCCTGCACGTCCTTAAATGCCTGGTGAATGCTTGCCATTTTCTGATGAGGCTTTGGTGTTAATAATAGAAAGATAGGGTTTTAATCGTATTTCGCGCAATCTTCCTGCCCTTCTCATTCGATTTTGGTGGCCAGCAGGGCGGCGTAGGTTCGCACCCCATCAAAATAATTCCCCAGGCGCAGGTTCTCATTCGGGCTGTGCTGGTTGTTGCCCGCATTCACCGTGGGAACGATTAGGGCAGGCACACCGAGCGTGACGACGAAGGGCGAAATGGGAATGGAGCCGCCCATGGAATTTACTTCCGCGGAAATGGCCCGATAATGTCGGGCAATTGCTATTTTCAGCATTCATTGTTTTCCTATGAGATACTGCGCCCTTCTTTTTCTGCTGTTGTGTTTTCGGGCTCAGCTTCCAGGCCAGGCAGGAAGCCTCGATGAGGCGGAGGCTTACCAGGCGCTGGAGCAGGGAGATTCCTGTGTGCAGGCAGAGCTGTACACAGCCGCCAGGGATTATTACCTTAAGGCATTGCCCTATTTTGTCAGTCGTGAAGACTTTGAAAAGCAGGCGTACCTTTACCTGTGGCTGAGCGAAACCTCTTACTATGAGGGAGATATACAGCGGGCGATGGAAGAGGCGCAGTACAGCCGCCTGCTCGCCGAGAGCTGCCTGGAGCCCGATACCCTGCCTTTTTACTGTACGACATTGCAGAACCTGGGCGTTTTTCACTCCGGCCTCAGCGATTTTAACCGGCAGATGGAATACTACCGGAAGGCGCTGGCGGCAGCCCTGCACCATCACGGTTACCGGAGCCGGCAAACCGCCGATGCCTACCTCAGTGTGGGAGCCGCCTACGGCAGAAGAGGGCAGTGGCGGGAGTGTATCGCTCATACCGATACATCTTTTCAGATCGCAGAGCAGATCGCTTACCGGGGAGGTATGGGATCTGCTCTGCTCAACCTTTCTCACAGTTATGCTCAGCTGGAGGATTTTGAGCGGGCCATACAGTACCAGAAAGAAGCCCTGTCCGTGACAGCCAGCCAGGAGGAAAAAGCCCGGGGGTATAACAATCTGGGGTCGCAGTTCATAGATATGGGTGCCTATCCCGAAGCTTTGCAAACCCTGCATCAGGCGCTGCAGTTGCGGCGCAGGCTCTATACCGGGTACAACAGCAATGTGTCTTCCACGCTGCTCAATATCTCCCGGGCGCATTCCGAGAGCGGGCGGCTGGATTCGGCAGGCTATTATCTGGAGCAAGCTATCGAAGGCCTTTGGAAGGCCGGGGGAAGGCCCGATGCTGCTCTCCTGCAAATTGCCTACAACTACCAGTGTAAATTATTGCTGCAGGACCGGCAGTTGGAAGCCGCCGAGCGGGCTGTCCGGAAGGGCCTTTCCCTGGGTGGCAACTGGCGGGACATCAACGGCAGCTCCTATATGTTGCTGGGAGAAAGCCTGCTGGCACAGCGAAAGTATGATGAAGCCCTGGCGGCAACTCAAACCGGCCTGCAGTGGCAGGCTGCGGGCTTTCAGCCAAAGAGCCTGATGGAAAACCCTCCCTGGGAGAAGCTGGAAAGTATCGCCCAGGCCCGGGGGCTACTCAAACTAAAGGGTGATATTTTGCGCGAGGCCGGCCTGGCCCATCAGAGCCACCGGCTGCTCATCTTCTCCCTGCAGGCCTTCCAGCAGGCGGATTCCCTGCTGATGTGGTCGCGCAATACTTTCCAGAGCCGCGCTTCCCGGGATCAGCTCGCCGCCAATTCCAATGAACTGTACGCCGGTGCCTTGCAAACCCTTTACCACCTTTATCAGCAGACGAAGGACACGGCCTACTTCGACCAGGCGCTGGCCTTTTCCGAGAAGAACAAGGCCTTGTCGGTACTCGAAAACCTAAACAGCCTGTACGCAAATTCCTTTTTCGACATTCCGGATGAGGTAGTGGAAGGGGAACGCCGTTTGCTGGAAGAGATCGAGTTCTATTCCAAGCTGGCCAAGGCCGGTGGGCAGGGGGCGGAAGAGTGGGAACGGCAGCTGTTCCGGCTGCGCCGGCAGCAGGACAGCCTGCTGGAAGAGATCCGGCAACGCTATCCTCGCTATTACGAGATGAAGCACGGTTTTCAGCTGGCGGCGGTGCGGCCCCTGCAACAGGAACTACTGGCCGAGGGAGAAACCCTGCTGGAGTATTTCCTGGATGGGGATTCTGCCTTCGTCCTGCTGCTATCCCGCCAAAAGCGGCGTTTTTACCGGCTCCCTGTTCCCGGCCTGGCTGAAAAGTTACTGCAGCTCAGGCGGGCGACGGCCTATCAAACTCCTGATTTCTTTGCCCTGAACCATGAGATGTATCAATCTTTAGTGGCGCCCCTCGCCGATGAGCTTCAGGGAGAACGCCTGGCCATCGTTCCCGATGATGTGATGGCCTACCTGCCGTTCGAACTGCTGTTGACGGCGCCCGCGGGCCCCGGGGAGCCCCGCCACGACACCTTGCCCTATCTGATCAGGAAGTTTTCCATTCGCTATTTCTTCTCCGCCAATACGGCCCTGCAGGCACAGCGTAATGAACTGGAGGCCGGCCGTGGCAACGGGCAGCTGCTGGGCCTGGCGCCGGAGTTCAGCGACAGGAGTATTGCCAGCAGGGAGGGAAGTGCTTACGGCAGCCTGCCCGGTGCCCAGGCTGAGCTGGATAGCCTGCAGGCGAGCTTCCGGGGGCTTTTTCTCCGGGGGAAGGCGGCTTCGGAAGCGAACTTTAAACTCTACAGCGGGCGGTACAGTATCTACCATATTGCTACCCATGCTACCATCGACCGGGAACTGCCCAGTGGCTCTCATCTGGTACTGGAGGCCGGGCAAGGACAGGACGGGCGCCTGCACGCTTATGAATTGTACAACCACCGTATGGCGGCGGAGCTGGCCGTACTGAGCGCCTGC
The DNA here is from genome assembly GCA_964454855.1 of uncultured Phaeodactylibacter sp. Lineage (GTDB taxonomy): Bacteria > Bacteroidota > Bacteroidia > Chitinophagales > Saprospiraceae > CAYVVK01. The sequence goes on from CAYVVK010000352.1 coordinate 4,672, forward strand.
AATACCGGAATAGGGGAAATCAGGCGAGGGGAGGGGAGTGCCAGCCTGGCCCATGCCTTTGCCTACGCCGGCTGCCCCAACCTGGTCATGTCTCTTTGGCCGATAAAGGACAGGGTAACTCCTACCCTGATCAAAAAATATTATAGCCTGATGGCAGAGGGGGAAGACAAATGTGATGCTTTGTGGAAAGCCAAGCTGCATTGCCTGGAGTACGACCCGCTTTTTGCTCATCCTTTCTACTGGAGCGGGTTCATTTACGTGGGCGAGCGGGAGCCTCTCTATCTGCGGCCGCGGCCGTACTTTTCCGTCTGGGCGTTCCTGCTGGCCGTTTCTGGCCTTATTATTTTTGCCATTCTTTTAAAAGGGCGCGGGCGTTTGTAGCGTAACGGTCAGTGCCTCCGGAAAGCTCCCGGAAGATCCTTTCGGCTTCCACTTCCCTGCCTGTTCGGAGATAGGCCAGGCCCAGATACCAGCGTGCGGGCCGTTCAAAGGCATAAGAGGGCGGGTTTTCTGCTGTAGCTTTGAGGTAAGGGATGGCCGTTTCGCCTTTTCCTTCGCCGAGTAGTAAGATGCCGTAATAAAGGCCCAGTTTGGTATCTCCGGGCGCCTGCTCCATATAGTCTTCAGCGAAGGCCAGGGCTGCTTTATAATTTTCTGACTCATAGGCCTGTACTGCCTGTTGGTAAAGGGGGGCGGCCCGTTCTGTGGAAGAGGAGGCCTCATTACCCGCCCTGTCCTGAAAACTTCCCGGCAGGTATTCGAAGTGGTGGGCGAAGAGTGCTTCTTTATCAGGAGGCTGAAAGAACGCGAAATAGACGGCGAAGAGCAGGACGGCCGCCGCCGCAGCTATACTCATGCGCTGCACCAGGCTGGCCCTGCGGTTTCCGCCGGCCTTTTCCCGAATGCGGGCATCGATGCGGCTCAGCCTGTCCTCCAGATCCTGGCCTTCCGGCATGTATTGCAGGCCGCTCAGGGCGCGCCTGGAAAATTCATTGAGTTCTTCTGCGGAGGCATGTAGGTCCTGTTTACGATACCGCGCCATCATCTCTTCCCGGGATATCGATCTTTGTTTTTTGCTCATGCCAGCTTGTTTATAAGGTTTCTGAGGTTTCGTTTTCCGTTCTGTATATGGCTTTTGACTTCGTTGAGCTCAAATCCGGCCAGCTCACTGACCTGCTGATAAGATCTGTTCTCCAGGTAAAACAGAATGATGCACCGCCGCTGCGGAGGGTTCAGCTGGTCGATGGCATCACTGAGTACTTCCATGCGGCGCTCTTCTATAGAAAGAGCCTTTTCGGGGGGAGATTCCACAAAATTTTCCTCGGTAATTTCATCCAGGCCCTCGGTGCGCTTCCTGGCTTTGCGTTTGAGTACCTTCAGGCAGTAATTGCGGGTAACGAAGAAAAGCCAGGATTCAAAATTATCGATCTCATAGGCCATGATCTTATCGTGCAGGCTCTCGAAGGTTTCCATGACGACATCCTCGGCATCCTGGTCATTTTTAAGATAGCTGAGGCACAAACCGAACAGCTTGTGGGAATGGCGGTGGAACAGGGTGGTAAGCACAGAGGGGGAGGGCCGTTTTTTATAGGCGGTGAGCAACTCTTCGTCGCTGCGTTTGTCTTCCTTCTGTCTTAGCCCGAAGATCATAGGCGCGGAGTGTGGGTTTTTGTAAAATTACTATAGTCCTGCCAGCTTTCCAAAGGCAGGGCATTCTGCGGCCATTATGATCCGGCAGCTTGCCCGCCTGCACACTATCGTTTGAAAAAGACGAAGCCATTCTTTCGGCCTATCTCTTTCAGCAGTGGCTTCTCCTCCAGCTCATGCGCCTTGTGGATCTTGGTGACGATATATGCCGGTTTATACAGCGGGGCATGGAAGAGCCGGTTCATACAGTCGTTATCTTTAAAGCAGGCTTGCCCTTCCTCCTTTACCCGCCCGTAGAAAAGGTGGGCGTAGGATTTGTAGCCGTGTACGCCCAGGTAGCAATCCTCATCCGCTTTTTCCGTAAAGAACTCAATGGCGGCGCGCTGGGAATAGCCCTCGATGCGCTTGATGAAAAAGAAGAGGGTGAGCATGACAAACACAGCGGTACCGCCGCAGAGAGCAAGGAAGGAAGCTTGTTTTCTCCCATTCCGGAAGGCGATAAAGAAATAGCCCAGCAGGCCCAGCAGGAACAGGCCGGGAATGATCTCCAGGCCGGCCCAGCGCACATTGGCCTCCAGGTTGGCCTGGGCAAAGGGGTCGTCGAAAAGTGGCTTGAGGAG
>CAYVVK010000353.1:0-6936 GCA_964454855.1 uncultured Phaeodactylibacter sp.
GTCGAAGACGTACTGCTGGCAGCCGGTGGCGTCGGCGATGGCGTTGTAGATGTTGATGCCGGACTTCTGCTTGGCGCCTTCGGGCTCATAGGCGCCCGGCGCTTTCAGCACGGTATAGCGCTCTTCCCCTTCCCGCACCTGCTTGGCCAGTTCGAAGGGTACGCCGCCGATGATGAAGCAGGTTTCCGTCCGCGAAGAAGGTACCTTGGCGGCTTTGCTGCGCACGTCGAGGTACACGTCGCTGTCCTGTTTTTCGTCCACGTAGTACTTGGATCCATAGGTTTCCAGGCCGGTGACGTGGCCGTCCTCTACCCAGGAGATCTTGGTATTGCCTGAGCCGATATCCACGACGAAGGCCTTGTCTCTGTAGGCATCGGGGAGCACGGCCCGGAGGGCCAGGCGGGCTTCCTGTTCGGGCGTCACGGTATTGGCCACGTAGCCCAGGCTGCGGATGCCTTCGATGATCTTCTGGGTGGTTTCTACCTTACGGGCGCCGGAACTCACTACAAAGTGGATGTCGCGGCCGCCCACTCCATAGTCAAGCATGCCGGCAATGTACTGCTTTAGGCCCTGGGTGACGTCCTTGCCGGAGGCCAGGCCATCGTATACGAGGCTGTTGCCGTACTCTGCCTTTTCGAGGCTCCAGTTGCCCTGGCCGTCGATCTCTACGACAAAGGAATTGAAGCCTGCCGAGCCCAGTTCAACTACGCCCTTGAGGGTGCCGTTCTGAGGTTCCGGCGGGCTGAAACTGAAGCCGCCCGTCGTTTGGGCGGCCTTTTCCTCCTGGTTGGCCTCTTCCTGCTCGGTGGCTGCAGGTTCATTGCTGTCGGAGCCTATAGTGGGCAGGCCATACTGCCTGGCCAGGTATTGGTATCCGAAAAACAATGCCAATACGACGGCTACGACGATCAGCAGTTTGGCAAATGGCGTTAATCGCGTTCTCATGAAAATACTGGTTTTGGTTTTCTGGCCGAAAGATACGAATTTACTTCAGCTGGGGTATTTTTGCCGGACATCCCCGGGCAATTATCTTTGCGCTTACTACAACTGAGCACACATGAAAAAAGTCGTACTTATTACCGGCGCCTCCTCTGGCCTCGGAAAAGAACTGGCCCGGCAACTTTGTCAGCGTAACTACCGGGTTTATGGCACCAGCCGCCGGCCAAAAGAACAGCCGGAAGGCTATCATCTGCTGGCCATGGACGTCAGAGAGGCGGAGAGTGTAGAGCAGGCGGTGGCGGAGTTGATACGCAGGGAGGGCCGCATCGATATTCTTATCAACAACGCCGGTATCGGCATCGCCGGGCCCCTGGAGCAGCTGAGCATGGAAAACATCGAAAAAGTGCTGGATACCAATGTAAAAGGTGTGGTGCGCAGCTGTCAGGCCGTTTTGCCACACCTTCGGCATGCCGGTGGGGGGAAGATCATCAACATCAGTTCTATAGGCGCCCTCTTCGGCCTGCCTTACCGCGGCGTATACTGTGCCAGCAAGGCGGCTGTGGGCCTGGTCACCGAAGCCCTGCGCATGGAGGTGCGGGCCTTCGGCATTCAGGCCTGCACCATTCTGGCCGGCGACATACAAACGAACATCAACGCCAACCGCATCCGTGATTACCGGGAGGACAGCCATGCCTATAAAACTTCTTTCGAGCGCGTGTATGCAGGCATCGACGAAGATGTGGATAAAGGCATGCCTGCGGAAGAAGTGGCCCGCCAGGTAGTACGGATCGCCGAGCGGCAGCGGCTGAAACCCCATTACATCATAGGCAGGCCACTGCAGCGCCTGTCGGCCCGCCTGAAACGCCTGCTTCCCGGCGCCCTGTTTGAAAAGATCATCATGCGCTATTCGGGAATGTGAGGGCAGACACAACATCCCGGGCCAAAATTGCTTTTTATTAGTGGCCACAAGCTGAATTCAAGACAAACAAAAGAATATGAAAAACCTAGTATTTCTATTGATCGCACTTTTTGCCTTTACTGCCTGCCGCAATACCACCGCTACCGACGAGGCTAAAGAGACGAGCCGTGACCAGCTGGCGGAAGAGATCATCGCCCTGCAGGAAACCCTGAGGAAACAGATCGATAATCCTACCATCGATACGGGAACCGTCCGTAGCGCAGCGGAAAAAACGCTCGTTTATGCCGAACGTTTCCCGCAAGATTCACTTACCCCTCAATTCCTGTTTAACGCCGCGGACGCCTCGAGGGGCATCGGAGACTACGAACGGGCAGTAGATCTCTGGGGGCAGATCACACAGGAATACGAAGGCTATAAGCGCGCCCCGGAAGCCTTGTTCTTCCAGGCCTTCACCTTCGACGAGAACCTGCGGGATACCGCTCAGGCGCGGCAGAAGTACGAGGCCTTCCTGGAAAAATACCCCAAACACCCCATCGCCAACGATGCCCGGATGTTGCTGAAAGCCGTCAAGAGCGGCAAATCGCCGGAAGAACTCGTGAAGGAGTTCGAACAGCAGCGGGAACAAGAGGAGGAGAAATGAGTGGGAAGTGGGAAGTGGAGAAAACTCATCTTTTGTGCTCAAAAGATTTGTCCTTCACTATAAAAGCAGTATATATTTACCGCTACTAAAAATGATGTGAATATGAGACTGTTGGTTATCGTTGCAATTACTGGCCTGTGGGCCGCTTCCGGCCTGGCGCAGGGTATAGAATTCTTTCACGGCAGCTGGGAAGAAGCCCTGCAGGAAGCCCAAAAGCAGGAGAAAGTGATTTTCGTAGATGCCTACGCCACCTGGTGCGGCCCCTGCAAGCGCATGTCGCGCGAGGTATTTCCCAATGAGAAAGTAGGCGAATTTTTCAACCAGCACTTCATCAATATGAAGCTGGACATGGAAAAAGGAGAAGGGCTGAGCTTCCGCAAAAGTTATCCCGTTTCTGCTTTTCCCACCTTGTTCTTTATCTCCGGCGACGGAGAGGTGGTGCAGAAGGTACGGGGCGCTCAGGACGTGAACGGTTTTCTCCAACTGGGCCAGAAAGTACTGAGCATGTCCAGCAACACCGAGGAATACGCCACCCAATACGAAGCCGGCGAGCGCGATCCGGAACTGGTTTATAAATATGTGAAAGCCCTCAATAATGCCGGCGAATCCAGCCTGCGCGTCGCCAACGAATACCTGGACGAGCAGGAAAACCTCAACACGCTTTTCAACCTGCGCTTCCTCCTGGAAGCCACCACGGAAGCGGATTCCAAGATTTTCAGCATGATGATCGAAAGGCGGGAGCAGATCGAAGAACTGGAAGGCAAAGAAGCGGTACGGCAAAAGATACTCAGAGCCTGTCGCGCCACCGTCAATAAGGCCATAGAATTCCAGCACGAAGGCCTGCTGGAGGGGGCTGTTGATAAAATGCAAAAGCACTACCCGGAAAAGGCCGATGCCTTTGAGCTGTCCTCCCAGATGGAGTTTTACCGGGCAATGGGCGATGCCAGGCCCTATGTCAAGGCCACTAAAAAGTACGCCAAAAAAATGGTGGACGGCAACCCCGCCGAACTGAACAAGCTGGCCAGTGAACTGGTCAAGCACTTCAACAAAGATGACGATGCCCTGAAGCTGGCCGAAGATCTCGCCAAAGAAGCAGCGGAGCAGGGCGAAGAGTACCTGTATTTCCTTACCTACGCCCACGTTCTTTTCCTCAATGGAAAGAATGGAGATGCCCGGGAAGCCGCCGAAAAATCGCTGGAACTGGCCCGCGGAGAAGGCCCGGCCGCCGTCATGATGGTGGAGAGCTTCATGAAACAAATGGAAGGGTAAGGGAGTTGCCGCCAACACAATTTTACCTGCCTTTTTTCCGTCTTAAGTAAGTGCCTGGACAATTTTGGTTATGCCTGTTTTGCATTGAATTCAAGCCGCCAGAAGCCATTTCCCTGGGGTTCCGGTTCGATTGTTAAATGGTTACATTGTTGTATTGTTATTGCCAAGGTACTTAAGCGGACAGAACAATGTGACCCAGGCGGGTTTCGCTGCGCTCAACAATTTAACAATGTAACAATCTCCCATGGACGCCCGAAATGAAGCGTTTCAGGCTCTGCTTTCGAAGCAGTACAAGTAAACCTAAAGCTGTCCACCTGCTGATCTCCGTACTTTCTCATTCACAGAAAGGCACGCCATTTTACCACAAATAACACAAACATGCGGTTTACATTATTTTTAGCCCTGACTCTGCTCTCTTTTCCCAACCTCTCGGCTTCCGATGGCATTCAGTTCGAACAGGGCAGCTGGGAGGCCATTCTGGCAAAGGCCAAAGCCGAGGACAAGATCATCTTCCTGGACGCCTACGCCTCCTGGTGCGGCCCCTGCAAAATGATGGACAGAGATGTCTTCAGCCAGAAGGAGGCCGCCAAATTCTACAATAAGCACTTCATCAACGCCAGAATAGACATGGAAAAGGGAGAAGGCAAGACGCTTTCCGACAAATACGAAGTGCAGGCCTACCCCTCTCTGCTCTTTATCGACGGCAGTGGGGAGCTGGTGCACCGGGCGGTGGGGTATCACGATGTGGAAGCTTTTATTGAGCTTGGAGAAAGGGCCCTCGACCCCTCGCTCCGCCTTTCCGGCATGGCTGCCCGCTACGCCAAAGGAGAACGCAGCCCGGAATTTCTGTATGACTACGCTATGGCGAGCCGCGCGGCCATGTCGCCTCATGCGGAGGCCATTACCAAAGCCTATCTCAAGGCGCAAAGGAACTGGGGTGATGCCGCCACTATGCAGCTGATCTTTGAGACGGCAGAGACGGCCGAGTCCGAACTCTTCGACTTTATTCTGGAGCGGCGCGCCGACTTTGAGCTCCTCTACGGCGAACAGGCGGTGGCCTACCGGATACAGGAACTGATCTTCAACAGCCTCGAGCCTGATGATACCGAGGAGGAGACTTTTGCTAAAGTCGACAAGTTGTTCCAGCGCGCTTATCCTGAAGATGCCGCCCGCATTTCCACCAGTTTCCGGATGAACTACTACCGCATGGCCAGGCAGATGGGTAAGTTTGTGGAAACCGCCCTGGATTATTACGAAAATTACGACGAGGGAGGTTCCGAAGAGCTCAACTATGCCGCCTGGTCGTTCTACCTGTACGTCGACGAGCCGGAAATGCTGGAAAAGGCACTGGAGTGGGCAAAGCGCTCTGTAGCGATGGAAGATGGCTATGCCAATAACGATACCCTGGCGGCGCTTTACTACAAACTGGGCCGGAAGAAAGAGGCCATAAAGGCCGCCGAACACGCCATTGAGCTGGCCAAAGCCGAGGGCAGCGATTATTCTGAAACGGAACAGCTGCTGGAGATGATCCGGGAACTAAATGATAGATAAGCTCAAAACCCACAATTATTCCCGTGTTTTTATTATAAAAAATGTAATTTCCGGTCGGTAATAGTCCTGCCCTCTTCTGAAATGAGTGCTACATAAGACAATGACCCCAGAACAAATATGGGAAAACAGTACCGTTACCCGGGAGCACAGCCTTTCAGCAATGACCAGCAGGACATCTTCTTCGGGCGTGAAGAGGATACGGAAGCCCTCTATGAACTCCTTCAACTGGAGCAGTGGATCGTGCTGTATTCCAAATCCGGCATGGGAAAGAGTTCGCTGCTGCAGGCCGGCCTTTTGCCGAAGATCCGCCAGTTTGTACCCGTTACCATCCGCTTCGGAGCCTACCAGGAAGGGCAGCCGGGGCCCATCACGCGCAGCCGGCAGGCCATCGATGGAGATGCCCCCGTTCACCCTTTGCTGAAACAGCACTTTCCCGAAGGCGATTCCCTCTGGCACAGCATTAAAAACCAGCAACTCCTCAGCGGCAAGGACAGCTACCTGCTTCTTTTCGACCAGTTCGAGGAACTCTTCACTTATCCCGAGGAAGACATTCTGGAGTTTAAAAGGCAATTGGCGGAACTGGCTAATGTGGAGATCCCCAACCGCTTCCGGGAATTGATCCGGCAGCAGTATGAAGGCGGGGAGGAACTGTTTTCCGAGGAAGAGCTCGAACTCCTCCACCGGCCGGTGGCCATGACGGCCATCATGGCCATCCGCTCTGACCGCATGAGCCTGCTCAACAAACTCACCAGCCACATTCCGAATTTGCTGAAGTGCTGCTACGAATTGCGCCCTCTGAACCTGAACCAGGCGGAGGAGGCCATCCTCAGCCCCGCCTACCGGAAAGGGGAGGAATTCCTCAGCCCGCCTTTCGACTATCAAGATGAAGCGCTGGACCACATCCTGGGCTTTCTGACCCGCGGGCAGAGCCAGGAGATCGAGAGCTTTCAACTGCAGATCCTCTGCCAGCATATCGAACAAAAAGTCATACAGGAAGGCTTGTCCGTGGTACGCCTGGAGGACCTCGGCAATATCGAGAGCATCTACGAAAATTACTACGACAACCAGATCGCCCGCCTCGATACGGAAGAGGAACGCCTGGCCACCCGCCGGCTCATAGAAGAGGGCCTGATCTTCGAGCAGGAAAAGCGCCGCCTGAGTATGTACGAAGGCCAGATCTATCAAACCTTCGACATTTCCCCGGAGCTGCTGCGGAAACTCGTCGATGTACACCTGCTGCGGGCCGAACCGAGCCTCAAAGGAGGCTACGTCTATGAGCTTACTCACGATACCATCGTCGGGCCCATACTGCGGGCCAAGCACCGGCGCCTGGCCGAAGAGCGGCGTATTGCAGAGGAGGAGGCAGGCCGGGAAAGGGAAAAGGAACTGCAGGAACTACGGGAAGAAGCGGAAGAGGCACAGCGAAAACGCCGCCGGGCCCGCGCCGTGGCCATCGGCACTTCGCTGCTGGCAGTGATAGCGGTGGCAGCCTCCGTTTTTGCCTTCACCCTCTTCCAGCGGGCGGAGGCGGCAGAAGCGGTGGCCGTAGAGGAGAAACTGCGGGTGGAAGGCCTGAACAGCGCCCTGGAGGAATCCCTGCGCCTGCGCCTGCAGGCCG
>CAYVVK010000354.1:0-6928 GCA_964454855.1 uncultured Phaeodactylibacter sp.
TGGGCCGCACCGCCACTTTCCGCGCCACGGTGCGCGACAATGCCGCCGGCAACGGCTGCACCAATGAGGACGATATGGTAGTCACCTTCGCCAATGGCACCGGGCCGTTCACTCTCAGTACTCCGGACAGCACCTCCTGCTACTTTGCCGGCGACATGATCACCGTGAGCTGGAATGTGGCGGGCAGCGATATGCCGCCGGTGAGCTGCGCCAATGTGGATATCCTGCTGTCTACCGACGGCGGGCTGACGTTCCCCAACGTACTGGCGGCCAATACGCCCAACGACGGCAGCCAGGCCGTCACCCTGCCGGTATTCAACACCCTGCAGGCCAGGATCATGGTGCAGTGCAGCAACAATATTTTCTTCAATATCTCCCCCGGCAACTTCGTCATCGACTGCACGCCATTCCTGACGGTCACGGATAATCCTGCCGCCGGCACTTACAAGGCGCTGGACAGCCTGCAGACCATGGGCACAGTTGAGGTATTCGGCACAGCCCGTTTCTTCGCCGGCCAGGCCATTACGCTGAACCCCGGATTCCGGGCTTTCTCCGGTTCAGATTTCCTGGCCCGCATTCAGCCCTGCGACCCCTGTGAGGTATTGCCACTGGCAGCAGATGGCGGCCCCGAAGAGCCTGCCCGGCAGTATTTCCGCTACGAAGGCCTTGTCGTTCCGGAAGCTCCTGCCCTGCCTCAGGAGAAACGGTTTGCCGGTGCAGAGCTGAAGGCTTTCCCCAACCCCTTTAGCCAGTCTTTCACCCTCGAGTTTGAAATGCCGGAAACGGGAAGTGTACTGGTTCAACTCCTTGACGTTAGCGGGCGGGCCGTACAAACGGTTTTCCAAAGCGGTCAGCTGGAGGCGGGCCCGCAGCAGATCAGGATCGACGGGCAGGAGCTGCGCGATGGCGTCTATTTGTGCCAGCTCATTACAGGTGAAGGCAGGCAGCAGATCCGGCTGGTGAAAGCAGGATGGTAGGAAGTTTTTTAAAGTGAGGAGACCACTCTGTCTCCTCACCTGATTGACGTCAAGCGGCAACTCTCCGTTGCCGCTTGATTTTCAAGTCAAAATTAATAGCTTAGCAGCAGGAAAAAAGCATCTATCATGGCCAATGCCCGGCGCCTGCTCTCCCTATTCCTCGTGCTGCTCTCCGCAGCCCTGCTGGCCTATACCGCCTACCGGGCGGGCGTCCTGTCCATGACGCATGACGAAAGCACTACCTACAACTGGTTTCGGGAGACGAACGTATTTACCTGCTTCTACAGCAAAGAGTGCTGGCACAATGCCAACAACCACCTGCTGAACACCTGGGCCTGGCAGCAGACGGTGAGCCTGTTTGGGGTGAGCGAGTGGGCCATCCGCCTGCCCAACCTGCTGGCGCATGCGCTGTACCTGTTATGCTCCCTGGCCATAGTACGCATGGTGAAGCCGGGTTTTTGGATCGGCCTGGCGGGCTTTGCCTTTATCAATTTCAACCCTTACCTGCTGGAGTTCTTCAGCCTGGCGCGCGGCTACGGGCTGAGCATCGGGCTGAACCTGGCCAGTATTTATGCGCTGTTCCGCTTTTTACAGCACGGCCGCTGGCCAGCCCTGCTGGGTAGCTATGCGCTGGCGGCATTGGCCATACTGGCTAATTTTGTGGCTATCCATTTCTTTGCCAGCCTGTGGGGCACCGTCTTCCTTATGAGCCTGTTCCGGCAAGGCGGATGGACGGGAAAAGTGGGTTGGGCATGGAAGCGGCAGCTTTGGATGAACGCCATTCCGCTGGCCATTGCCGCCATCCTGGCCCTGCTGCTGTACCGCCCGATCGGTTTTCTGCATGATACCGGCGATTTTACGCAATACGGTACTTCCAGTTTTATCGGGGCTTTCCGTTCGGTGGCGGAGAATGGGCTGTACGGTATCCGGTATTTCAGCAAGGATACCGTACCTATATTTCTGTTGCTTTACATCATGCTTATAGTAACGGCACTGGCCGGCGCTTTCCGCTTCTTCTTCCGGGCTCCCCCCGAGCGCTGGCGGCAGTACTATCTGGCCACGGCTCTGCTGTTTCTGCTGAGCTGTGGGATAATGACGGCGCAGCACCAGCTGCTGGGTTCCAACTATCTGGAAGGGCGCAAAGCGCTGCTCTTTATCAGCTTGTCGGGCCTGCTCTTTTTCTTCCTTCTGTACGGGCTGGCGGAGCGCTGGATGAGTTCACGCCTGGCCGGCATCAGCGGGGCCGTAGTACTGCTCCTGCTGGGCTACCACCTCATCCGCGCCGGCAATTTCGACTATTCCCGCGAGTGGCAGTACGACCGCAACACCAGGGCCATGATGCGGTACCTGGACTCCATCGTGCCTCCTGATTCGGGGCCCGTAACCCTGGGCGTAACTCACCTTTTCCAGCCCACCGTAGCCTTTTACGCCAATACGCGGGAACTCGACTCCTTCATCATTCCGCCCTACGCCAACGAGCTGTATACCGATGGGCGCTATGAGTACTATTACGTCTTCGACGGGCAGGTGGCGGAATTGAGTAAAAAATACGAGATTGAAAGACAGTTTCCGGGCGGCAGGACTCTGCTGAAACGAAAGGAATGAATGCCCGGATTGAAGCAGTTCTCTTACATTACTTCGCATGCGAAACGCTGAAAGCTTTATTCCCGGCCTTCCATGACAAATTGTTAAATTGCTCGATTGTTATATTGTTTCTGGCAGGCACTCAATACCGAAAAACTGCTTACTTTTGCACAAAACCACTTAGAAATGAGTCAGGAAGCACCTCAGGAAGGCGAAGAAAGAAAGAAGATCCCCATCGGTTCTCCCGACAAGCGGTGGCAGACCAATGTGTTTACGGGCATACTTTTTTTCATCCTTCTGTTGGCCGTTCTGTACCACTTTTTTGGGAAGTAATTAGGCGGCTGAACATCAAAAGGGTTTCGCAGACGAAGCAATAGAAGTGGGTCGTTATTGCCATTGCGCTAACCACCGGATCAGGCCTTCTTTCATTTCCGACCGCAATTCCGTTTTCCCATCCTCGTACAGGGCATGGCCGGCATCGTAGACGTGGATTTCGTAATTGCGCTTGTCCATACCAAAAAAAGCAGTTTGCAGGCGGTATACATTCTCCCAGACCGGCATGTTGTCAAACTGGTCCTTAGCGCCATAAGCCACGAAAACGGGCTGTTCCACTTTCTTCCAGTACGGCAAGGGGTCGAATGAGAAGTTGAGGCGTATCCATTCCCAAACCCAGCTGTCTTTATCCTGGGGGAAGGTTTTAGCGAAAGCGGCCCATTCCGACCGCTCCAACTCCCGGTAACGCGTTTGCAGCGGCTTCCATTCCCCCGTCTGTACATAATGCTTCATCAACACGTGGAGTTCCAGCACCTCTTTGACGGCCTCGGGGCTGAGGCCCTCATCCAGGGCCGTATTCATCACTTCATGAATGATCTGTTCTTCCAAGGGTACTGCAGAGCCCACGATATTGGCCACAAAGGCGACTTCCGTATCCTTACTCGCCGCGATCGGAGCGATAAACCCACCCTGGCTGAGGCCCATGAGCCCTACTTTTTCCAGGCCGTATTCTCCGGCCAGAAAATGGGCGGAGGCCAAAGCGTCTTCCGCCAGGGCCTCGAAGGAAGCGAAGCGCCAGTCGCCCTTCGACTGGCCAACACCGCGCTTATCCGGCAGCAAGGCGGTGAACCCGGCTTCCGCCAGCAGTTCGGCAAAAGCCCGCGCCCAGAGGTTGTCGCGCCCACTGGGGCCGGAGCCCTGAATGAGGGCCACTCCTACTCCATTGGATTTATCTTCATTTGGAAGGAACACTTCAGCAGCCAGTTCCAGTGTATCATTGCGGAAGCGAATGTCCTCGGTTCGAAAGGATTGGGCGGAAAGGGTAAGACCAATCAACAGGAAGGTGAATAAAAAGTACGGGTGTTTCATGACAGATCCTGGTTTGACAGTTGGATGCAATAAGAAGACGGCTGTCCCCTAAAAAAGTTACCCTCCAGCCCCGGGGTGATGCGGGACAGAGGGTAATGTTAATAACAGTCGGGGGATTTCGAAGGCGGAAATCGGAAGGCGGAAGGCGGCCCGCCGTCGCCCGCGGCTATGGCGGATAAGAGAAGGCGGAAGCTCATAAAATGAACCCTGATACCGCAGCCATGGGCTCCCCTCCCCTTTTACCTTTTACCTTTTACCTTTTACCTTTTACCTTTTTACCTTTTTACCTTTTACCTTTTTACCTTTTTACCTTTTACCTTCTACCTTTAGCAAGTTGTAAAACACAACTTGCGTATCTAGTTTTCTTTCACAGAAATACGGCTCGATCCCTCCGCCTGCTGGGCGATCTTGGGCACGCTGCCCATCAGAGCGCGGCTGGAACCCGTGGTATGGATCTCCGCTTCACTGACGGAGGCCTTTTCTGCATCCAGGCGGCTTTCCCCTGAAAGGTTTGCTTTCAGGTAGGAGTAGCGGCCGCGCAGATCCACTTTGCTGTGGCCCTCCTGCATGAGGATCAGAGTATCGGGACGAAGATCAGCCTTGAGTTCCTGACGGCCCTTTACCGCCAACTGCAGGCTACCGGCTCCAAAGCCTTTCAGGTTGATATTGCCGGTATTTTCTACCTCCAGCTGATCCAGGAAGGGTGTGGCGATAAAGAGGCGAATGGGGGAAGAGGTTTGTTGCAAAGGCGTTTTTATCACCAACAGTTCGCCCATTTGCTCGATCTCTACCTGCTGGCGCAGGGCTTCCTTTCCGGCCAGCCTGACTTCGTACTCTTCCGCTCCGGTGATCACCGCCTCGATCTTCCCTTCGATACTTACATTGCGAAACCCTTCAAAGCTGCGGTATTCTTCATCTTCTTCCAGCCCACCGGTGCAATTCTGGCAAACGAGGCCTTCTTCCGTCATTGTCCATGCCGTATTGGGGTTATGGTACATCAGGGGAACGCGCGTTTTTTTATCGGCATCTTCCACATAGAAGCGCACCTCCTCGCCCATATGGATGGTTTTGCCAACCGGTATTTTCAATACCAGCTTTACTTCCTGTACCCGCCATTTGCTGCCCTGGGGAATGACGAACTCTGCAGGGAAAGTAAGCGTATTGCCCTCAAAGGAAGGCTCATACTGCACCATCCGGGCCAGTTGTTCCGCATCGCTCTGGTTGCTGCCCCGGGCGGAGAAGTGCTGCTCCAGCACAAACTCATCGCCTTCTCCTTTCAGCAGGTCAATCTCTACCTGCCGGCTGAGCAGGCCGCCATCTACCAGCACCAGTTCCTCATCGAGATTGAACCAGCCGTCGGTATTCCGCTTTTCGCCCATTTCCAGTTTCAGGGTATTATCTGCCGGGCCGCTAAAGCTTACAGTATCATCCACTGTGGCGCCATAGCTGAAATCACGGGCTAAGAGGGAGGCCACCAGGAAGAAGCTGATGATATTGAGTATCCAGAAGCCGGTAAGGCCTGCCCTCCAGGAGCCGCTCATGCGGGCGCCATATAACAGCCGGGTAATTGACAGTACAAGAGCGAGTAACACAATCCCGATAACCATAAGGGTATTGAAGGCGCCCAATACGGAAAGGAAGGGCCATTCGGGAGAAAAGTATTCCAACCACGGCCAGGCGAAAACCACACCAGCCACTGTAGTGATCCAGGAAACGGTAAAGGCCAGGATGAGCGCACCGCCGATGAGCAGCAACAGGGGTTTCCAAAGCTTGCCGATCATCTGGAGCACTACCCGGATGGCCGACCCGATAAGCATCACGCCCTTTCGGAGCGCGTCGCCGAGGTTGGAGCCTCCGTCGGCGCTAAACTCTTTTTTTTTACCGCCCAGTTCGCTGCCCAGTTCGGAGACCTTTTCGGAAAGGTGGTTGAATTCTTCCTCGATGATCCGCCCGATATTGGAGGCCGTGATCGGCTCGCCGCGCATGGCCAGGCGGTCGCTGGCCGTTTCCGCCTGGGGCACGATGGCCCAGAGGATCAGGTAGGCCGGAATGCCGAATCCGCCGGAGATCGTGATGATGATGAAGGCCAGGCGTACCCAGAGGGGGTCCTCAATGCCAAAGTAGGCGGCAATACCGGAGCATACCCCACCGAGGACCTCATCGTCGGGGTTGCGGAACAGCCGCTTGCCGGGGCGGTAGCTTCTGTCGCGGGCCGAGGCTGCTGCCGCAGGCTCGTCGTCGATCGGCTCGGCGCCGAAATCTTCAGGCGTGCCCATGATGACGATGGCGTCCCGGACGTCTTTGGTAGTAATAATGATCCGTTCTCCCAGGCTTTCCTGGAAGAGCTCCGCCATGCGGGCTTCTATATCAGAGGTAATTTCTTCGTAGCCTTCAGAATCTTTGAAGTGCCGGTGGATGGTTTCCAGGTACCGGCTAAGGTGTTCGTAGGCGTCTTCGTCAATGGTGAAGGGTACTCCGCCAAGATTGATCTGCTGTACCTTATTCATTAGTGGAGATGTTTTTTGTTGATTGATTAACGGCTTCGACCAGCTGCTCCCAGGTGCTCAGCAGGCTCTTTAGGAACTCGCTGCCCTGGTCTGTAATAGAATAGTATTTACGCGGCGGCCCCATAGAGGATTCCCGCCAGTTGTACTGCAACAGCCCCTGGTCTTTCAGGCGGCTCAGCAGCGGATAGAGCGTCCCTTCCACTACGATCAGTTGGGAAGCCTTTAACTCCTCGATGATATCGGAAGGATACTTCTCCTTCTCCGATACGATAGACAAAATGCAGAGCTCCAGTACACCTCGCCGCATTTGCCTAACCATCTTGGTCCTGACCTTACTCAAATCTTTTGCTTTCATGGGTACAAATATACAACAAACCCACTACTATGCAAAACAAAGTACCTTAAAAAACAAGGTAACATCTATAAACAGGTACCTGGCGTCTACGAATAGAGTGGCGTCTTTCTACGAATGGGGGTGTTTTGCCTATGGAAATGGAA
>CAYVVK010000355.1:0-1172 GCA_964454855.1 uncultured Phaeodactylibacter sp.
GTATATAGTATAGATGACTTTCCGCCCTTTCAGGCGTCTAAAGCTATAAATTCAAGAGATGAGAAAGCTGACCGCACCCCTTCTGGCACTTTTATTTCCTCTATTCCTCTTTGCCCAGACGGAACAGGCGCAACCCTTGCCGGGCAATGTAAATTCGGGCTATGACGAATGGGCGCCCCTGCTCAGCCCCGGAGGCGAACAGCTCTACTTCGCCCGCCTCGGCCATCCGCAGAATATGGGAGAGGCGGACGAAGGTGACGTCTGGACGGTCATTCGGGATGCCCGGGGGCAGTGGGCCCATGCCGTCAATGCCGGGGCTCCGCTCAACAGCCGAAGGGCCGAATACGCAGTAGGCATTCATGCTTCCGGCCGGCGCCTCTATCTCCTGCAGCCCGCTTCCAACACCCTGGCGTACAGCGAACGGGAGGGCCGGGCATGGAGAAGCCCCGAGCCGGTAACTATAGACAGCTTTCCCCTGCCGGCAGAGGAGGTATTCGCCCATGTCAGTTTCGACGGGCAGGCCCTGCTGCTGTCGGCGGACGGGCCGGAGAGCCTGGGCGGCACCGACGCCTATATCAGCTTTGCCCGTTCCTCCAACCGTTTCGGGGGGCCCCGCCCTCTCGGGCCTGCCATCAATTCGGCCTCCGATGAGCAGAGCCTGTTCCTGGCCGCCGATGGCAAAACGCTCTACTTCTCCTCCAACCGGCCCGGCGGCTTCGGTGGCCAGGACCTGTACATGTGCCGGCGCCTTGATGAGAGCTGGCTCAACTGGAGCCCGCCCGTCAACCTGGGAGCTGCCGTCAACACCAATGCCAATGAACGCTTTTTCACCCTTCCGGCTTCCGGAAAACCGGGCTATTTCCTGCGTGAGGATTCAGAGGGCTTCACCGATATTTTTGAAGCTACTCTTCCGGACAGCCTTTTGCCCGAACCGGTAGCCCTGGTCAGCGGAAAGGTGAAAGACGCCAGGACCGGAGCACCGCTGGAGGCGGAAGTACAGCTTCAGCCCGCCCTTGCTTCCGATGTTTCCCAAACCGGGATACAGCCGGCGCGGGAAGGCCACTTTCAACTTATACTTCCCCTCGGGGAAGACGGCAGCTTGCTCGCCATCCGGGAAGGGTATTTTCCGGTGAGCCAGCCCCTGGAACTCTCCGGCCGTACCCTGGAAGAAC
>CAYVVK010000355.1:1182-6921 GCA_964454855.1 uncultured Phaeodactylibacter sp.
GAGCCATCTGCCCTGTTGGCCTCTACCGGTAAAGACATGGAATACCTGCAGCGCAATGAGGAAATAGAACGCCTGCAACTGCACCTGCGCCGGCTGGATGACGAGCTGATCGCCCTCAGGCAAGAGCGGCAGGCCGTCATCGAGCGGCGAAAGCGGGACCCCAGTTACGAACCCTTTTCCGGCCCGGAGCTGGACGCTCTGCGCCATCGCTATACTTCTTATCTGCAGGCACGGCCCGATACCCTCATACCGGAAATGCCCCAGGCTTACTCTCAGGAAGAGCAAGAGCTGAAAGAAATGAAAGAGCGCTATGAGCGCTATACCCGCTATCAGAAGGAACAACTGGCCAGGCAGGGAGGAAAAGAAGGCAATTCCTACCTCTGGGACGAAGCCGAAAGTTTTGATAGCCTGCAGGGCGAAGTACAGCAGAAACTGGAGGAATCGCTGGCCCCGAAGGTTGGGCAGGAACTGAGCAGCAGTATGTATGAGGAAGTGAAACGCGAAGTGGCAAAATCGCTGCGCCCGAGAGAGAAAGAGCAACTGGAGCTGAAAGCAGACGAATTGCGAAACCACATCAGGCAGAGTTTCTTACCTCCGGCCCACAGCGCCACTTCTGCCCGGTGGCCGACAAAAAGCGGTGCCGCCGAGACGGAATGGGAACGCGAACTGCGGGAGGGCCTCAAAACGGCTATGGAAGCCCGGGTGCGGGAGCAACTGCGGGATGAGCTTCAGGATGATATCCGGGCTGCGCTGTACAACAGCCTGGCCTACTGGGCAAAAAAGGAAACCAAAGACGAACTGCAGGCGGAGTTGAACCAGAAACTGCAGCTACAGATTGAGCAGGAGAAAGGCCGTACCGCCCAGTTTGCGGTTTCGGAAGCAGAGGCAGTAGCTCCTCTGCAGCCCCCGGTAGCCTCCGTGCGCGAATACCGGGAAGTGAGCAAAGAGCTGTTGCTGGCGCCGGCAGAACCGGGGCAATCCATTCTCCTGAATACTGTCATCTTTGAACCCAACAGCCCCGCTTTAAAGCCCATGGCATACGCCGAGCTGGCGCGTGTGGCCAGTTTTCTGAAACAAAATGAACACTTGGTGGTCGAGGCCGGGGTACATGCCGCCGGGAAACTGAGCCATAGCACAGCCCTGAGCCTGACTACCCAACGGGCACAGGCCATTGCCAACTATCTGATCGGCAATGGCGTAGAAACAAGCCGGGTAGTGCCTAAAGGGTACGGTAAGGCCTATCCTGTTGCCGACAACCGCACGGAAGAAGGGCAACGCCTCAACCAACGGGTAGAATTGAGAATTATCGGAATAGAATAATCAGCCACTACATGCAATTTATCAGCGAAGAAAACATCATCCGGGCCGGCGAAGCGCTCGGCGAATCCGAAGGGAAGTACGAACAGTCCATTGATCAACTTCGGGAAGAACAGCCGCTATTGCTGTCTTTCCTCTTTTCCGAAAGCTTTCAGGCCTTTACCCAGAGCGAAAAAGAATACCTGCTGTACCTCATGCTCGTGGTCTGGAAGGCCGTTAAACTGAGCGGCGAGGAAGTGCCGGCCGTTTCTGAAAAAGAACTCAGCGAGGCAGAAGAACGCAACTGGAACCTGCTGCAGGGAGTCAAAGCCCGCCGCTTTCACGAACGGCTGGATGTATTCTTTGTCGAATACCCCCAGGAGGACCTCCTCGCCTTCGTGGAAGACGCCCTGGCAGATGTGGATGCCGAAGAAGGGGAGCCGATGGTCTCCGGTGAAGGGCGGGAAGCCATGTTTGTCAGCCTCAAGTCGGTCATAGACTGCCTGGCCGGGCCCTTCGCGTCCTGAAAAAGAGGGCGTCATCCACACACTTAAATAACTTTCCCGCCTCCTTAAGCGTATTATTTGTATGAGCAAAGCCTTTTTGGCAAAAGCCCCCTTTTTACAAATTTTATAGCAAGGCTTCCATTCGAGTATTATTCTTCTTATTTTTGCGCTCATATTTTTGCAAATAAATAGAGAGCAGGGACGCTTAGAGATTACTCCAACTTGCTAACAAAACCAATATCGTATGAATCAGAAAGCTGAAAAGACCCGCTACAGTGATGAAGAGTTAGAGGAGTTCAGAGGGCTCATTCAGGAAAAGCTGGACGAGGCCAACAAGCAGCTTCGGTTTTATTTGGACCAGCTGTCCGACATGGCAGACAATCCGGATGCCAAGATCAAAGGGCTCGACGACGGGATCGGCACTGCCGAAAATGAAAGGCTGAGCAATATGGCGGTTCGCCAGCGAAAGCACATCCAGCATTTGGAGAACGCTTTGATTCGCATCAAGAACAAGGCTTACGGCGTATGCCGCGTCACGGGAAAGCTGATCTCCAAGGAGCGCCTGCGGGCAGTACCCCATGCTACGCTTAGCATAGAAGCCAAGCAGAACCGCCGGGGCAGCAAATAAAAAAGGACAATCCTAAAACGACATCCTTCTTTGACAAACCCTGTGGACAGTGCTTCATGCGAAAACCTTGCTCCTTCACCTCGCACTGGTTCCGCATGAAGCACTGTCTTTGGAACACAGGATTTGTCAAAGAATCAAAGACATATAGTGGTTGCAGCTGATAAATGCTGCGATCACTATTTTTTTTGAACAACCTCCGCTGCTATTCTGACGTTATTAGTCCGGCTAATCCTTATTTTTGTACTCATTTTTGATCTAAACGCCCCTAAGGTTTGAAGAAATCAGTAGTAGTAGTTCTGGCAATTATCTTTTTGGTCCTGGCCATCGACCAGGCGCTGAAGATATGGGTGAAGACCCATATGAATTATGGAGACGAAATTCAGCTGTTCGGCCTGGACTGGGCCCTCATTCACTTCGTGGAGAATAACGGCATGGCCTTTGGCATCTCTCTGGGGGGCGAATATGGCAAACTGGCGCTAAGCCTCTTCCGCATCGTGGCGGTAGGGTTCCTCGCTTACTACCTGCGCCTGCTGATCACCACCGGCGCCTCGCTGGGCCTGCTCGCCAGCTTTGCGCTCATCCTGGCGGGAGCCATGGGGAATATTCTGGACAGTGCCTTCTACGGCATGATCTTTTCCGCCTCTCCTTATCACGGCGGCCTGGCCGAATTGTTTCCGGAAGGCGGCGGTTACGCCACTTTCCTGCATGGCAAGGTAGTCGACATGTTGTACTTTCCCATCGTCAACGGCTATCTTCCGGAATGGGTGCCCTTCTGGGGAGGGGAGCACTTCCTGTTCTTCAAGCCGGTGTTCAATATCGCCGATATGTCCATCACCCTGGGCGTGCTCAACATACTGCTCTTTCAACGCAGCTTTTTTAGCGGAGAGGAGGAGGAAAGCAGGGTGGAAGGCAGCCCGGTGGTGGAAAACGAAACAGCGGTGGAGGAAGAGGAGGCCGGCGCTGATGCCGTAAGGGAAGAAGAGCGGCCCTCCTCGCTGAAGGAAGGGGGGCAGTAGCACTAAAAAAACGGGGATACTTGGCGCCAAGTATCCCCGTTTTCAGTTTTCGTGTGATCTCCGAAGGGTTTATTTGGACTCTTCCTGAAATCTGCGGATCGCTTCGACTGAGCGGCCCAGCTTCTCATAGTCAATACTGTAGTGGATGTACTTTCCGTCGCGCTGGGTGTTCACCAGCCCCGCCATGCGCAGGATGCGCAGGTGCTGAGAAGTGATCGACTGTTCCAGATTCAACGTGTTGTAGATCTTATTGACGTTGATCTCTTCGTTCTGGTCGATAAATTCCAGGATTTTCATTCGGAGGGGGTGGGCAACGGCACGAAGTACCTCCGAGGAAGCATGTAGCTTCTCGTTGTTGATGCTTACCTTAGCTTTTCTCATAGACGTTTGTTTTTTAAAATATGTTTGTTGTATCGATTGAATGCATCAGCAAATATGCATTTTTTATTTATTTTTTCCAAGGCTATAAATGAAAAATGCCGTGGGTTTGGCGGGGCCACAGCATTTTCCGATATCTCGTTTTTGTGTTGTTAAGTACGCCGCCTGAGGTTTTCCTGAATAACAAGGAATGACAGCCGGGGGGTTGTTAATGTTATGTTATGGTTCCGCGCCTGAAGGGATCATTTTCAAAGCGTGGGCATAATCAGCTCAACCACCGGCTGCTGGTCCATGACGAAAGCCATGTTTTGCCAGGATACTGGCTGTGGGCCACAGTACTGCCTGATGCGCTAAGCGGCCAGTTCATCCACCAGGCGGGAGATCTGTTCCAGGCGCTCTTTGTTGAGCGAATAATTGATGAATTTACCCTGCCGCTCCGTATTCACCACCCCTGCCCGGCGAAGAATGGCCAGGTGTTGGGAAGCTACCGATTGCTCCAGCCGGAGCTTGATGTAAATGTCGGTAACGGTCATGCTTTCGTTTTCTTCGAGCAAGTCAATGATCCGTTGACGGAGCTTATGGTTAACGGCTCTCAGGACGAGCACGGCTTTCCTCAGCTCGGCGTAGTCTAGTTTAATATCGCCTTCCCCTTTTTTGAGAATGACGGTTTCATTCTTTTGTTTTCTCATATCTGCATATTTTGTATACTAATTGCTTTTCTCAAAAACCCTCCAAATACTATGCCAGGAAATGAAGGAATTACGGGAAAGCATTAACTGTAAGTACAAAAGTACCAGGCAAAAATAAAAAAATATTCACATAAAAGAAATGTGTAATGCACATAAAATCCACTACAGCAACTTCTTAGGCTTGGTAATGTTGGGAGATTTGAGGTAAAAAGGGCTATAGTAGGCCAGGTCGGCAAAATTTTCCCCTTCAAAAGCGATGAGCGCCAGGGGAAGGAGGTGGGCGGCGGAACAGAATACCGGGCTGTAAATAAGCTGTTCTCCGGGCAATACCTTCCGGCATTTTTCTGCCCCGTCGCCCGAAAGTACCAGGGTATGGCCGGCCTTCAGCAGCTCATCAAAGGTATCGGTTTCTACGATCAGGGCCTGTGGGGGCTGGATGAGCTCATTGGCGGCGTCGTAGCCGGCCGTGTATACTTCCATGCGGCGGGCGTCTATCATGGGGAAATACAAGGCGTCTTCCTGCTCCCGGCGCAGGCTGGCCAGCGCCAGCGCCTGCAGGGTGTCCACCACGATCAGCGGCTTGTCGAGGCTGTAACAAATGCCTTTGGCGGTGGCCGTGCCCACCCGCAGAGAGGTATAGGAGCCCGGGCCGCTGCTCAGGGCTACCGCATCCAGCTCGGCCAGCCCGCAGCCGGCTTCTTTCAGGCATTGCTCGATGAGCAGCGTGATCCGGGAAGCATGTTGGTAGCCCTCCGCAGTGGATTGCAGGCTAAGCATCTGATCTCCCCGGCTGATGCCGGCCGAGCAGATGCCGGTAGCGGTCTCTATGTGAAGTATTAATGCCATATCTTATTTCCGTCTTCAAAGAAAGCAATTCTCCGCGGCCTTTGGCAATCTGAACTAATATTTCCGGCCGGGTGTTTTCGCAATGTTCGGATAATGTTAATTTTGCATTTACAATTGCACAAGACAATATGCTAGATAAGCTACAAGCTATAAAAGAAAGATACGTCTATCTGGAAGAACAGATGGCGGACCCGGCGCTCATCGCCGATATCGGCCGTTATACCAAGGTCAGCAAGGAATACAAAAGCCTGCAACCGATCATTAAGGCCTATGAGGCCTACAAACAGTTGCTGGGCAACATAAAAACGGCCAAAGAAATGATGAAGGAGGACGATCCCGACATGCGCGAAATGGCCGAAATGGAGCTGGAAGAACTAGTG
>CAYVVK010000356.1:0-6919 GCA_964454855.1 uncultured Phaeodactylibacter sp.
CCTCTGGTAGATGATATGGGCCTGGGCAGCGGCGATGCTTTCACCCCCGACCAGGGCAACCTCGACCCGCGGCTCGACCACTCTATCGGGCGCCGGGGCATTCCCTACCTGGACTGGGGCCCGCACCCCGGTATTGACTGGATCCGCGACCAGGCCTACGGTGGGCCGTATTCTCCCAAGAAGTTTATCTACTACAAGGAAGGGGAAGGCACCGAAAACGACGCCAGTTCCTGGACACCAGGCTATACCACGGTGAACTACAACGTGATCCGCTTTGCCGATGTGCTGCTGATGGCCGCTGAAGCCGAGATCGAGCTCAACAACCTGGACAAAGGACGGGAGTACATCAACAGGGTCCGGGAAAGAGCCATGAACTCTCCCGTGCTGAACGAGGATGGTACCGAGGCTGCCAACTACGTCATCGACCTCTATCCCGCTTTTTCCAGCCAGGCAGAAGCCCGGACGGCGGTACGTTTCGAACGCAAGCTGGAACTCTCCGGTGAGGGGCACCGCAAATACGACCTCGTGCGCTGGGGCGTGGCCAAGGAAGTGCTAAATGCCTATCTGGCCCATGAGAACCCCAAGCTCACCTCCCCCTTCGCCGGCGCCACCTTTACCGATAAGAGCCTCTACCTGCCCATCCCGCAGGATGAGATTGACCTGATCGGGGATGATGTGCTGATCCAGAATCCAGGCTACTAACCAGGCCCGCTTTTCTGTCCCCCCGCAAAAGGGAACCGGATAGGCTCGCATAGCAAAAACAGCAAGGCAGGAATACACTTCCTGCCTTGTTGTTTTTTATACGACGGCTGATTACTTTTGAGCTTAGCCGGATCAAAAACAGAATGGAAACAATATAGCCATTTAGCAATACAACAATCCACTCCGGACGCATGAGAATAAAGCGTTTCGGCCCTGCTATCGAAGTAGTTTCAAGTAACCTAAAACGGTTAATATTCTCTGACCAACCTCTGTAATTTGCTTATGAACAGATCGCTGGCACCTGTATTTATCTTAGGGCTCATTTTGAGCTTTTCTTCCTGCAACAACAGCAATAGCAGCAATACCCGCTCCGTCGAAGCGGATGTGCCCCGCATCTTCAACCCCTTATCTCCCGAAGAAAGCGGCATTACTTTCACCAATACCCTGCAGGAAGATTCCGTCATCAATTACTTTTCCTACCCCTACATCTACATGGGCGGAGGCGTGGCCGTGGGCGACGTCAATAACGACGGGCTGCAAGACCTCTATTTTACCGGCAATATGGTGGAGAACAAACTGTACCTGAACCGGGGCGGCCTGCAGTTCGAAGACATCAGCGGGCAGGCGGGTGTTCAGGCAGATGAACGCTGGGTAACCGGCGCGACCATGGCCGACGTCAATGCCGATGGATGGATGGACATCTACCTGAGCGTTTCCGGAAAGTTCGCCACCACCAAAAACCTGCTTTACCTCAACAACGGCCCCGGCGAGAATGGCATTCCCACTTTTACCGAAAGTGCAGAAAAGTGCGGAGTAGCCGACGAAGGCGCCTCCACCCAGGCTACCTTCTTCGACTATGACAAGGACGGCGACCTCGACCTGTACGTAGCCAACTACCCTTTTACCAGCTTTAAGACAAGAAATTTCACCTACCAGTTCCTGATGAATTCCAGGCCGCCGGAAAAATCCGACCGCCTGTACCGCAATAAGGGCGATGGGACTTTCGAGGATGTGACGGAGCAGGCCGGGCTGCTGAGCTTCGGCCTGACCCTGAGCGCTACCGTCGGGGATTTCAACGAAGACGGCTGGGAGGACCTCTATATTTCTAACGACTTTGCCCCCTCCGATTACTTTTTCTTTAACAACGGCGATGGCACCTTCAGTGAAAAGATCCGGGAAACCACCCAGCACACCGCTTTCTTCGGCATGGGCGCCGATGTTGCCGATTTCAATAATGACGGCCTGCTGGACATCATGCAGGTAGATATGACCCCCGAAGACAACCGCCGCGCCAAGGCCAACATGGCTACCATGAACGCCGCTTCCTTCTGGGAGATCGTAAATATGGGCATGCACCATCAGTACATGCAGAACGTCCTGCAACTCAATAACGGCGTCGCCGCAGATGGCCTGCCCCACTTTAGCGACATCGCCCGCCTGGCAGGCGTTTCTTCCACCGACTGGAGCTGGGCCCCCCTCTTTGCCGACCTCGACAATGACGGCTGGAAGGACATCTTCGTCACCAACGGCACCCGTAGGGACATCAACAACAAAGACTATTTCGAAAATATCGAAAAAGCCCCCTACCAGGTGAAAAAAGATCTCAACAAGCTGGAGCTCACCCGTAACATGCCCGCGGAAAAAACCGACAACTACGCCTTTAGGAATAACGGCGATCTCACTTTCAGCCCGGTGGTCAAAAGCTGGGGCCTGAGCTTCGAAGGCTGGTCTAACGGCGCCGCTTACGCCGACCTGGACAATGACGGTGACCTGGACATGGTGATCAACAATATAGATGATGCCTCCCTCGTCTTTCAGAACACCAGCAGTGAGCAGCAACTGGCCAACTTCCTCAGAGTAAGCCTAAAGGGAAGCCCTAAAAACCCGATGGGCCTGGGCGCCAAAGTAGTATTGCGCCACAAGGCCGGCCTGCAGTACCAGCACCTCACCCTCAGCCGGGGCTTTCAGTCCTCCGTGGAGCCATTCATCCATTTCGGCCTGGGGCAGGAACCATCGGTGGAGGAACTTACGGTCATCTGGCCGGATGGGAAACAGCAGGTTTTCAGGGACATTCCCGCCAACCAGCTGCTGGAAGTTGACTATAAAAAAGCCAGTGAGCCCTCAGCAAGCCCTTCGGCAACGGGCCCTGATGAGGTGCTGTTCCAGGAAGCCACCCGTGAACTGGGGCTCAACCATAAACATACAGAAAACCCCTACGATGATTTTCAGCACGAACTACTGCTTCCCCATGCCTACTCCCGCAACGGCCCCGGCCTGGCGGTAGGCGATGTGAACGGAGACGGGCTGGAGGATATCTTCATCGGTGGGGCTACCGGCAGCATCGGGGCGCTGTACCTGCAACATACAGACGGCACCCTCCAGAAGGCTGCCCCCGGGCCCTGGGAAAAAGACCCCGACAAAGAAGACCTGAGCGCCCTCTTTTTCGATGCCGATGGCGATGGCGGCCTGGACCTGTACGTGGTGAGCGGCAGCAATGAAGTGGAAGAGGGCTCGCCCAGGCTGCAGGACCGCCTCTACCTCAACGATGCCCGGGGGAATTTCGAAAAGACAGAAGGGGCACTGCCCGACATGCGGACAAGCGGCTCCTGTGTGAAAGCCGGAGATTTTGACAATGACGGCGACCTGGACCTATTCGTAGGCGGGCGGATCGTGCCCCGCGCTTATCCCCTTCCCGCCAGGAGTTATATTCTGAGAAATGATAGCGAAGGAAAGGGCAGGGTGAAATTCACCGATGTAACGGAAGAGCTGGCCCCTACCCTGCTCGAAGCAGGTTTAGTGACGGATGCCACCTGGACGGACTTCAACCAGGATGACAGGCCCGACCTGGTTATCACCGGCGAATGGATGCCCATCACCGTTCTGGAAAATACCGGCAAAGGATTTGTCGACAAAACCGGGGATTACGGCATGGCCCAGTCTACCGGCTGGTGGTACAGCATCGCCGCCGGAGATTTCGACCAGGACGGCGATACGGACTTCGTGGGCGGCAACCTGGGCCTGAACTACCGATACCAGGCCAGCCCGGAGGAACCCTTTGATGTCTACGCCAATGATTTTGATAAAAACGGCCAGCTGGATATCGTACTGGCCTATTACCACAAAGGCGTGCAATACCCGGTAAAAGGCCGGGAATATTCTTCCGCACAGATCCCGGCCATCGGCATCAAATTTCCGGACTATAATTCCTTCGCGGCAGCCACCCTGGAGGATATCTATACCCGGGAGGACCTCGA
The DNA here is from genome assembly GCA_964454855.1 of uncultured Phaeodactylibacter sp. GTDB lineage: Bacteria > Bacteroidota > Bacteroidia > Chitinophagales > Saprospiraceae > CAYVVK01. The sequence continues at coordinate 3,957 of CAYVVK010000356.1, forward strand.
TGCAGGCCTTCACTATCAGGCCCGAACCTTTGCCAGCGCTTATATCGAAAACAAAGGCAATGGCAAGTTCGAGGCCCGGAAACTACCCAATGCCGCCCAGGTGTCCAGCATCAACGGTATAGTAGCCGAAGATTTCAACCAGGATGGCCATTTAGACCTGGTACTGGCCGGCAACCTCTTTGCCTCCGAAGTGGAAACCCCCAGAAACGACGCCAGCTACGGCCACTTCCTGGCGGGCGACGGCAAAGGCAACTTCCGGGCCGTGCCTTTCTCCGAAAGCGGCCTCTTCCTGGGGCAGGACACCAAGGGCCTGGCCCTGATAAGGGCCGGCCAAGGGATAATTATCCTGGCGGCGAATAATGATGATCAGCTAAAGGCCATCCGGGTGCTTAGTCCCGGGGAGGGCGAGCTGAGCAGCCGACTGGAGAAGTGAGTAGGCGGACGGTTTTAGTTTACCGTTACTGCTTCGAAAGCGGAGTCTGAAATGCTTTATTTTCGGTCGTTCCGGGAAGATTGTTGAGCAAAGCGAAACCCGTATGGGTTAAATTGTTACATTGTTCTGTCCGCCTACTTGATACTACTTTGTTACTTTAGAAAGGTAACCACAGAGTAACACCGACTGTCTGTGAACGTCCGTGTCATGCCGTGCCGTCTGTGTCCCATAATGACGTAAGAGCAAAGCGAAGGCGCGGCCGATATCTCCGATAAACGCTGCCGGGTTCAATCCACAGGCCCAAGCTCACAAAACCCGGCAGGTTACGTTACTCATTTTGGAGGTAAATGTGTATAAAGATTAGCTGGCGGTATCGGCAGGCAGGTGGCACTCCGAACGGGGCACCCGCCCCGGGTTTCGAACACGCCGCGTGCGGTGCGCCCTGTAAGGGCAGCATAGTTATTTAGCAGGGGCCAGTTCGAAAATGGTGCGGCCTGCTTCCCGTACCCGTACTGGAGCAGGCCGCACCGCCCTGGCAGTATTAAACCTTGGGCACTGGCCCCCGGGCATGCATTTAGCCTTGCCGGATAGATCCCTGCCTACCTGGCGGTATCGCTAATCTTTATACACATTTACCCGACAAGACAAGACAACAAAAGGCTAAAAGCTTGCCACAACTACTTACGATGCACCAGCAGTTTAACTCCAGGCGCCACAGATCGCCCCAGGCGCACCATATACAGCCCATTCTTCAGGCCGGATTTGAACGGGCGATGAAAAACCCGTAGCTGTAGTAGCCTCCAAATTTTTCGTATCTGCGGATCTGCCTTCACTCTTTTCTTATAAAATAAACCTTAGCGATCTTATTGTCCTCGATCTTATAAACAGCTATCGCCTCCAGGTAATCCGCACCCGGCAGGCCCGTGATCCTTTCCTGGTCGATGACGGTATTGCCCAGCACCATGCGGTTTACCAGTTCGCAATGCAGATCGGGAAACTGCTGGAACATGGATGCGTAGCGCGGCCGGATGTTCTCCTTGCCTACAGGCCGCCGGACTGGAAGAAGTGAATGTGGGCGTCCACCAGGCCGGGGATCAGCCATTTGCCGGTTCCATCGATCTCTTTCTGTACAGAAGCCGTCTCTATTTTTTCAGAAACTGCTTTGATCTGCTGCCCTTCGATCAGTACATCTGCCTGCCGGGCCCTGCCGGTTTCCACCTCGATGAGATTGATGTTTCGGATGAGCAGATCGCTGCTTTGGCTGCGGCAAAGGGCGGCAGTAAATAAAAACAGGAGGATCGGAAGGCAGTTTGTTTTTTTCATCGCGAGTTTTTTTTTATGAATGGGCATTACTCCATATCCACGATCTCGTACACCTTCCTGATCATCTTTCCGCCGTGGGTGAACGGCCATTGGGTAGCCAGCTCACAGTGCTGGTTGCGCAGGTAGGGCCTTTCCAGTACAGGATCTCTTCTCCTTTGCAGATGGCCATCACTTCATCGGCAAAGAGGGAATCGCTGTAGGCTACCAGATCGAGTAGTTTTTGCTTGTTGACAGACTGGGCATGCATGCCGGAGAACGCCCCGATGCCGGCCAGCAGAAATGCGAGCATCATTTTTAAGGATGGATTGGGTTTCATTGGTATTCCATTTTTCTCTGGACATTGAAAACAGGCCATTTTTCTTTTTCCACCCTATATTTTAATCCACATTACTGTTTTCAGGAGGGCGGCTGCGGCCCCACAGCCGGTACGCCAGGCCAAAGCCCACAAAATCCCGGAAATCCTTACCGGTTTTATTGAAAGAAACCGACAGGGCGAAGCGCCCCAGCAAGGCGCCGATACTGAGGCCGAAACCCGGGTTGGCCACCCACTTATGCGTGTCCTGCCAGTTGCCCGGAACTCTGGAAGTAATGATGTATCGCTTGTGCGTGAGCAGATTAAGGTTCAGGCCGGCGTAGGCCTGATGGGCCCCTCCTTTTCGGCCGTATTTGGGTTTGCCGAACAGGTATTCTCCTTTCAGGTAGTTGCTCAGCAGGTAGTTGGCCCCTTCCCGGCAGGAAGGAAAGCCGGGATAAGCGGGGTGCTCTTCGCTGCACCCTCCCGGAAGCACGAGCACCCCGTAGGCGAGGGCGGTGGGTTCGAAGCGGTAGCTCAGCCTGAATTTATCCCCAAGGATAAAGCTGGGTTCCACAAAAATACCGATACCGGTGGTGGTGTTGAATTCGGTGGAAGACAGGTTGTAGTTGGCGCCAAGCAGCACACTGAAATTATGGGATGTTTCTTGTCCGAAAACATGGGTGAAAAGCATTAGCCCAAGGAGGGTGGCCTTACAGCCTAACGAAAAGCGATGGATGGAAGTCTCTGGCATTGTTGAAAATTTGTCACGCGTTATCGCATTCATGACATCATCTTGCCAAAGATACTTTTTCTGGGCGAGTGTTGAGGCCAATTCTATTTCAAATTCCTAAAGTAACTAAGTAGGTGGACAGAACAATATAACAATTCAACAATGTAACAATCTGCCCGGAA